>JBBSDT010000100.1:0-9661 GCA_038240405.1 Ignavibacteria bacterium | reverse complement strand
GAAAACCTATTAAGTTCAGCTCGTGCTGGAGAATTTATTATTCGTCCTTCTGCTAAAAGCGAATTAGATAAAGTGATATTTTCTGTTTCTATCAAATCAATTGAAAAAGAAGAAAACAAATTTAAATAGTATTTAATAATATGGCTAACGGAACGATAGCTGTTGGACAAACGGCTGAAGTCGATTTTTATCACGTCAAAGGCAAGCATAAAGGCATTTTATCATGGCTGTTGACAACAGACCATAAGAGAATCGGAATTATGTACCTGTGTTGTATGAGTTTTTTCTTTTTGGTTGCAATGACGCTTGGTGTATTTATGAGATTGGAAATGCTTACACCCGGTGAAACATTAATGAAACCTCAAACTTATAATTCCCTTTTTACTTTGCATGGAGTTATAATGATTTTTTTGTTTATAATTCCTGGAGTCCCGGCAGTATTTGGTAATTTCATGATGCCGATTCAAATCGGCGCTAAGGATGTTCAGTTTCCAAGATTAAATTTATTGTCATGGTATCTATACGTTTTCGGAGGATTGATCGCAATAACTTCTTTATTTTCCGGAGGCGGAATAATGGATACCGGCTGGACATTTTATGTTCCGTACAGCATCCGGACCACTTCAAATATTTCATTATCAGTTTTTGCGGCGTTTGTATTAGGGTTCTCATCAATCTTAACCGGCTTAAATTTTATTACAACAATTCACCGGCTGAGATGTACCGGAATGAACTGGTTTAGAATGCCTTTATTTGTTTGGGGAATTTATGCAACTGCCTGGATTCAGGTATTGGCAACTCCGGTAATAGGAATTACAATGTTGCTGATTATTCTAGAGAGAGCCTTTGGAATTGGAATTTTTGATCCCACGCTTGGCGGGGATCCTCTTCTTTACCAGCACATGTTTTGGATCTATTCCCATCCGGCTGTGTACATAATGATTCTGCCTGCAATGGGTGTTGTCTCTGAAATTATTCCAACATTCGCGAAAAAGCCTATATTCGGGTATGTTCCGATAGCAATCTCAAGTCTTGGTATTGCTCTTGTTGGTTACCTGGTTTGGGGTCATCATATGTTTTCCAGCGGTATCAGTGACACATCAAGAGTTATATTTTCATTGTTAACATTTATGGTTGCTCTTCCTTCCGGCATCAAAGTATTTAATTGGGTTGCAACGCTTTATAAAGGTTCGATAGAAGTCACTGCACCTATGCTTTATGTTCTGCTTTTTATATTTATTTTTTCCATTGGGGGTTTAACAGGCTTGGTGCTTGGAGCATTAAATACCGATTTACATTTGACTGATACTTACTTTGTTATAGCTCACTTTCATTATGTAATGTTTGGAGGAATGGGCTTAATATTTTTTGCATCAATTCATTATTGGTTTCCAAAGATGTTTGGAAAACTGTACAACGAAAAAACGGCTAAAGTTGCAGCTTATACAATTGCTGTGGGCTTTAATACTCTTTACTTCCCGATGTTCATAATGGGTTACATGGGAATGCCCAGACGTTATTACGATTATCTTCCTCAATTCCAGATATATCATATTATCTCAACAGTAGGCTCATGGATATTGGTCTCCGGAATATTAATTATGCTTGTTAATCTTCTCAGAGGTATAAGATACGGCGCTGCCGCGCCTGATAATCCATGGGGTGGAACTACGTTGGAATGGACAATCCCCTCACCGCCGCCGCTTGAAAACTTTGAAGAAATTCCGGTAGTAACTACCGGTCCATACGATCATACACATATTCATGGACAGGAAGATCCGCATTTTTTGGAAGAGGAAATAAAAAAATAAATGAAGAATACTGAAACCGCAGCCGAAGAGATTCATGAAATTCACATGCACCGGGATGATTTTGGCTCCAAGATGGGTATGTGGTTATTTCTCTTTACTGAGATTTTGCTCTTCGGCGGACTATTTCTTTTATATGCAGGATACAGATTTATACATCCCGAAGGATTTGCGGCGGCAGCGGCAGAATTAGATGTGTTTATGGGAGCTCTCAATACTGTAATACTTCTTACAAGCAGCCTTACCATTGTTCTGGGAATCGTTGCTTTGCAAAAGGATAAGAAAAAACTTTGTCTTTTCCTTTTATGGGTTACAGTTCTGTGCGGTGTATTGTTTCTTGTTAATAAATATTTCGAATGGGGAACAAAATTTCAACATGGGATATATCCAAAAGGTCCAAAGCTTCAGGAAATGTCGGAAGGGGAAGTTCTTTATTTCGGGTTATACTTCGTAATGACTGGGCTGCATGGGCTTCACATAATTGTGGGGCTGGCTTTTATTATTTTTGTTATGTGGCAGATCAAGAAAGATATTATCACCAGTAAAAATTTTCAAAAATTAGAAAATTCAGGATTGTATTGGCACCTTGTTGATATAATCTGGATATTTTTGTTCCCATTACTTTATCTAATACATTAGCGATTTATGGAAAATAAATTACCCTCTGAGGAAGAATCTGAGGAGGACGACGGGCTTATTGCACATGCTCATCATCCAAGCTATGGAATAAACATTCTTGTATGGATTGGTCTGCTTTCACTTACTTCCATAACAGTCGCCGTTGCAGGGATCAATCTTGGTAATCTTGCATTAACCATAGCTCTTATAATAGCTTTGGTGAAGTCATTTTTTGTAATGAATTTTTTTATGCATGTCAAGTTTGATAATAAAATTTTTAAAATATTCATAGGAATCTGCCTTCTGATTTTCATAGTTGTTATGGTTCTGACATTTTTTGACTTAACTTTCAGATATTAACAGGAATTTTAATGAGACCAAATATAGTAAATGAAATTGATTTTACCTTCTGGTTTATAGTAGGTATCTCTGTTATACTGCTTCTTATTATTACCGGGGCTATGCTGTACTTTGTTTATAAGTATAACAGGAAAAGGCATCCAATTGCATCAAACATTGAAGGTCATACTACTGTCGAAATTATATGGACAATAATTCCCATTATACTTGTATTAGTAATGTTCTTTGTAAGCTGGGCAGGTTTTAGAAATATGAGGGATGTTCCGAAAGATGCTATGGTAGTTACAGTTACCGGGCAAATGTGGCGCTGGACTTTCGAATATGACAATAAGAAAAAATCAGATACGTTGTATCTTCCGGTTGATAGAGATGTTAAATTTGAAATTAAGGCGCTGGATGTTAATCATAGTTTTTTTCTCCCTGCTTTCCGTTGTAAGGAGGATGCAATTCCCGGGCGGACGAATTATTACTGGATAAGGACAACAGAAGTGGGAAATTATTATGCTACATGTGCTGAATATTGCGGGCTGAATCACTCTTATATGTATGCTACGGTTATAATAGTACCGGAAGAAAAATTTCTTGTATGGAAAAATTACTTTCCCCCTGATACAACTAAAAAAGAAACTCCGGTCATAAAAACGGATTCGATAAAAACCGCCGGGGAGAAAACCGACAGTATACACACCAATACTAAAGTAGATTCATTAAAACAAAATCCTTCTAAGCAGGATATTAAAAAAACTGATTCAATAAAAAGTAAATAAATTATTCAGACTGCATCAACACATAAAAAGGAAATAATTTTTGAAGTTAACCGGAAAGTTAATTCAATAAGCTGGATTAAAATTCTGTTTGAAATTACAAAAATAAGAATAACAATTCTTGTAGCATTTACCACCACCCTGGGTTATATATTAGCCTCACAAAATCTCAGTGAAATTTCCCTCTATCCCGTCTTTGGAATTTTCTTTCTGGCTTGCGGAGCAGCAGCTTTGAATCATTTCCAGGAAAAAAATACTGATGTATTAATGGACAGAACTAAAAACCGTCCAATACCTTCGGGAGCAGTTTCTTCAGGAACAGTTCTATACATATCCCTGGGATTTCTAATATTGGGAGTGGTGACAATAATTTTTAAATCAAACCTTCTGACCCTTGGATTAGGATTGCTTACATTTTTTTGGTACAACGCTGTATATACTCCGCTTAAGAAAATTTTTACTCTTGCTATAATTCCGGGATCTCTTGTTGGAGCTTTGCCTCCACTTGCGGGCTGGGTAGCAGCAGGGGGTTACATTTTTGATCCTAAGATACTATTAATAGCTGCATTCTTTTTTATATGGCAGATTCCCCACTTCTGGATTTTACTCCTGATTTATGGTAATGAATATAATATAGCCGGTTTTCCAACACTGTCAAATACACTGACAAAACGACAATTGATGAAAATCACTTTCAGCTGGATTATACTTACAATTGTAATAGCATTATCTATTAATTTTTTTGGAGTTTTTAATTATTATATTTCCAATCTTTTTCTTGTGATTCTTTGCGTATGGCTATTTATACAATCATTAAGTTTTTTAAGATCAGCCGGTGAAAATAAGATAATAAGAAACATGTTTATAAGGATTAATATTTTTACTTTATTAATTATTACATCTTTGTCATTGGATAAACTTGTCAAACTTTTTTTGGAATAATAAATTATAAATTGTAAATGGATTTTCTTGACAATTTAGTGATTCCTGCTACAACACAGCATCTTAATCTATTAAAAATGATTTTGATTCTGACCTCCCTGATATTCCTTCCTTTCTTCGGAATGCTGTTCGGTGGGACTGCTTTTTCAGTTATCTTTAATGCTTATGGAAGAAAAATTAAGAACAAATTATTTGTAAGACTTGCCAAGGATATTATAGACAAGCTTGCGATCAATAGATTTGTGGGTGTAGGTCTTGGAGTCATACCTCTTCTTACAATTACATTTTGTTATGCTCAGCTGCTTTTTGAAATAAAAGTCATTTGCGTAAGCTTATTATTTGTGGCCACTCTGCTTATGGCTATTGCCGTTAATTTTGTCTACACCTATCAAAATACTTTTCAAATAGAATCTCTTATTGAAACGTTCAAAAATATAACCGGTCTGGATAAGCATGAACTCGATACAAAACTGCCCGAAGATATTTCAGATTATGAATTTGACCTGAAAAATACAAATTCAAATTCAGGGCTTTATGCGTTCGTTCTTCTGCTGATTACAGCAGTCTTCTTCGCCGGCGGAACTTCTATCGCTTTATTTTCCGACAGTTACCAGGAGTATCAAAATATTGCCCAAATGTTTCTTTCAGGGGCGACATTTTTGAATTTCCTGTTTATAATTGTTCTCTCAATCACAATCACAGGCAGTGCAATATTATTCTTTTTCTTTAACTGGCAGGGCGGAATTTATGATATGGATCCTGAGTATTCAAACTTTGTAAAGAAAATCGCGGGCAATATTGCGTTCACCGGCGCTGCGATACTTCCTATAGTACTATTTTTAAGCTTTATTGTTATACCGAATGTAGCACTTTCCGGACCGGTATTTATCTATACAGGTCTGGCATTTATTTCCATACTACTTCTTTGTAATTTCCTGTATGCGGTTATTAAAAATTCCGATATGAAGTATGTAAGCGCGGCGTTTTATATTCTGATACTTTCTTTCGGTCTTATCATCATGAAAAATCAGTCTGCATTCGGAACTGCTTCCTATAAACATTTTGAGGAAATTAATTTAAAGGCAGAAGAACTCGAAAAACAAAAAAAATCCAAAACTATAAATACTGCCGGTGTGAACGGTGAGGAAATCTATACCCGAATTTGTTCGGCATGTCATAAATTTGATGTAAAGCTTGTTGGTCCACCTTACAATCAGACTATTCCTACTTTTAACGGTGATATAAAAAAATTATCTGCTTTTATTCAAAATCCGTATAAAGTTTTCCCTGACTATCCGCCTATGCCAAGTCCGGGTTTAAAACCAAAAGAAGCAGACGCTGTAGCCCAGTATTTAATAGAAAAAGTTTCAGGCAAGAAATAGGTTCCCAATTAAAAATTAATTTACAACCAAAGGCAGAGAAACAAACTTTGCCTTTTCTTGTTTTGTTATGAGAAAAAAAATTGTGGTGCTGACAGGCGCCGGTGTAAGCGCAGAAAGCGGTTTATCAACATTCAGAGATTCAGGGGGTTTGTGGGAAGGCCATAATGTAATGGATGTCGCCTCACCGGAGGGATGGAGAAGAAATAAGGAATTGGTCATGGATTTTTATAATCAAAGACGAAGGCAGCTTTGCAAAGCAGAACCTAATGATGCACATCTTGAACTGGTAAAATTAGAAGAAAAATTTAACGTTATAGTCATTACCCAAAATGTGGATGACCTTCATGAAAGAGCAGGTTCATCAAAAGTAATTCATTTACACGGAGAATTAAGCAAGGCAAGAAGCACAAAAGATCCGGATCTTATTTATGATTTAAACGGCAAGGATATAAAAGCCGGAGACAATTGCGAAAAAGGATACCAACTAAGACCCCATATAGTCTGGTTTGGAGAAATGGTTCCGATGATGGAAGAAGCAATTAATCATTCTCTGGATGCGGATATTTTTATAATTATCGGAACATCCTTAGTAGTTTATCCTGCGGCGAGCCTGATAGAATATGTTCCAGAATCGTCTCCAAAATACTTAATTGACCCGGTAAAACCCGACAATTATTTTTCTCCGAAAATAACCTTAATTCTTGAAAAGGCAACCTCAGGAACAAAAGATTTGGTGAGTAAACTTTTAGATGTGAGTATTGATATGTAAGAAATTATAAGAAAGTAAATTTATAAGCGTTTTCTTCCCAGATATAAAAATACTAAAAGCAATATTGCGATTGTAAAATTGATTGCGACTCCCGCTCCAAGGGCTTCTCCCAGCAAAAGTCTGCTGGTCAGAATTCCTTCGACAACGTAAAGGATAATGCTGACGATAGACAAGTTCCAAAAAAGCTTTTTGCCTGACATCACTCCGATACCGCTCACCATAAAAAAAACAGCAACGATTAACATTGCGGCTGCGGAAATTCTGATCTCGTTTATATCTGATACTATAGGCTGGCTGAATTGAAATGATTTACCGGATTGAAATAATTGTATTCCGGTAATACCCTCTAGCAAGGCAAGAATAATCATTAAACCTCCGGCAATCTTTAAAAATAAATTATTCCGGTTCATTCTATTTATTTACTTAAAGAAATTTTTTAAGTTGCTTTGTCTTTTGTACTTCGGATTAAGCCAATTCCCGCGAAAAAAAATATGGCGCCTAAAACTCCAAATATTATTATTTCCTTAATATTTTTTTCGCCATAGCCTCCATTCATAAAATTAGTGGCTGCGAGAATTAGTCCTACTATTCCTAAAACCCCTAAAACAACTCCAAATATTCTCTTTTCCATAATGTATTTTATTAAGTATATTTAACAATTGATATGCCATTAATTTGAAGAAATAGAGAGAAGACCAGTTGAATCATATTAAAATGTAACCATAGCAGTAAAATTATTTTCTTTTTTTGTTTCTTTTTCCTTTCTTTTATTAACTTTGTTAGTGCTGTTAATACCTCATTTTAGTATTTCTTTATTGTTAATTCTAAAATTCTGTTTATTTTTGTTTTTTTCGCTTGAAAACTGCCCACTTTTTCGCCTGAAAACTGCCCACCCGATTTAAGAATAATCAAAGAAAAATATACCCGTTTTTGAAAGATAATTAGAGAGAAAATTCTTTAATTTTGGCTTTAATTATCTTAATTCAAAAACAGGAGTAAGGAGTGATTACAATGGAAGATTGGGTAACCATCAAAAATCTAAAGGCAAAAAACCCTTCAATGAGCTTGCGCCAGATAGCAAAATTTCTTCACGTTTCTCATCATACGGTCAAGAAAGCTCTTAAAGGTGAAAGTCCGCCTCAGTATAAAAGACCGGAAAGAATAAATCCGGATATTGAGCCGTTTAAAGAAGTGATATTTGAGATGGCAAATGTTAAAAAATTTAAAGGTTCAAGGATCCTTGAAGAAATAAAATCAAAAGGATATAAAGGGGGACAGACATCGTTTTATGCTTATCTGAAGAAAATTAAGCTTGAGCTGAAGCAAAAGTTTTTCACCCCATATGAGACCTCTCCGGGCGAACAAGCTCAGTTTGACTGGAGTCCATATACCGTACTTATTGGCAAGGAGTTAACGAGGATATATCTTTACTCATATATAAACAGCTTCAGCCGTTATCAGATACTGGAAGTTTCGCTTTGCCAGACACAGCCTGCAATATTTGAAGCGCTTGAGAACAGTATCATGGAGTCAGGCGGCGTGTGTTCAAGAATACAGACAGATAATGCAAAGGCATTTATTGACAATGCTTCTGTAAACAATTTCCGCTGGAACTCCCGATATATTTATTTCTGCGGTCATTATGGATTTTCACCTTCACGCTCGCTTCCTGCTCATCCCTGGAGCAAAGGAAAAGTAGAAAAACCATTCAGTTATATTGAAACACACTTCATTGCAGGAGCAGAGTTTGAGTCTTTTGAAGACCTTCAAAAGAAACTTAAAGATTTTCAGCAAAAGTTAAATCAAAGATTACATTCAGTAACAAAACAAATCCCGCAGCAGATGTATGAAAATGAAAGGCCTGCATTGCTTTCAGTGCCTGAGCAAAGATATATTAGTACCAAAGAAGAAGTCCGAAAAGTAACTTTTGATTGCTTGATTTCTTATGGAGGTTCCAGATATTCTGTTCCATGGATGTTTGCAGGGAAACAGGTCTGGATAAGGGTTTCAAAAGGATATAAGCTTGAGGTCTATTCACAGAGCAATAAGCTCATTACAACTCACAGGTTATCTTTAAAGAAATCAGCCATCATTATTATACAGGAACATTACAAAGGAAATAACTCCGATCGAGGCAATTTCGAACGATTGAAGATAGACTTCCTTAATTTCTTTCCGGGCAATGAACTCTTCATTGAAAAGCTCAGAGCCTCAAAAAGAATTAACTCCAGATACCAGCTTTTTCAAATACTGGAGCTCTCGAAGCTCTACTTAAATGAAGATTTTCTTGATGCAATTAATAAATCATTACAATACAATGTCTTCAACAGCAGCTTTATTGCAGGTTATCTTGAAAAAAATCATAAGCAGAAATTTGATCTGAAAATCTCTGACTGCAAAAATCATTTAACAGATACGCCTGATTTATTAACAAATGTAAAAAGAAATATGAATGAATACCGCTTATTCAATGAAGGACTAAATTGAAAAAGACACAACAAAGAAAAAAAAATACTTTGAATGTGTCTTTCTCGTTTTTTTGGTCTAAATAAAAATAATTTAAAACAAAGAAAATGAAAAGGAGAAATCACAATGGAACAAACTAAACTCGATGGATATTTAAAAACACTCTCTCTTCATAAGATAAGAGAGATATATCTGTCGGAGGCTGAATCGGCAGCCCGAACAAAACTCACTTACCAGGACTATTTGCTTAGAATAGTGGAACAGCAGATCTTAACTAAAATCGAAGGCTCAATTAACCGTAAAACACAGAGAGCTTCCTTTCCGCAAATAAAAAGGCTCGAAGAATTTGATTTTTCCTACCAGCCGAAGATCAATGAAAAGTTAATTAGAGAGCTTGCAGGGCTTGATTTCTTAAACAATGCAAAGAACATAATCTTTGTCGGAGATCCGGGAAGTTGGTAAAACTCATCTTGCAATCAGTATCGGCATCAAAGCTGCCTCGGCAATGAAAAGAGTTATGTTCTATACAGCCGAAAAGCTTACCGAAGAGCT
>JBBSDT010000099.1:0-9661 GCA_038240405.1 Ignavibacteria bacterium | reverse complement strand
GCTGAAAAGAAAATTTTTTTTCGAATTGAACCTGACAATCGAAAGTGTATCTAAATAAAGATACACTTTTTTTTTATCCAAAAACGGTAAATGAACAGATTCGTTTCACAGTTTTTTAAACCAAATGAGATTTTATACACAGATAATTTTTACAAATACATAAATAAAAAGAAAGTAATAGTCTTCGTTCCTCTTAAGTTTTTGGAAAAGCTGGCACTTGAGATGTCTGAAGCAGGTGGTGGTGTAATTGGTAATTATTTAATGTGTTCTTTCCGGACCCATGGCACCGGAACTTTCAAACCTGATAAAAAATCCCGGCCGTTTTCCGGTAAGAAAAATCAGCTTAATTATGTTGAGGAGGTAAAGCTTGAAATGGAATGCGACCCGGATAAGCTAAATAGTGTGATAGACAGTCTTATCAAGCATCACCCTTATGACGAAGTGGCTTACGAGATATATGATTTTAAGAAAAGGGACCGAAAGCTGCCGGCAGAGATTGTAATGCTTAAATCCAAAATGAATTTTGATGAGCTGCTGGGAAGGTTAAATCAGAAAATAAATTTCGACTTAAAATATTTAAAATTTAAATTTGAAAAACTTGTAATTTCTGCGCTTGCTATTAATGAACATATGATTGAATCGGCGATATTTATGAATTGTCAGTGTATTTTGTCTGTCTCAAAAAAAAATTATAAACTCTTAAGAATATAAATGACCGAAAATAATACAGATAAAGATTCCACAGATCAGAATTTGAACATTTCGCGAACTAATAATGATACTCCTGATCAAAATAATCCTCAGGAAGAGTCACCGTCGAGGTTTCAGGAATTTTTTACGGATGCTGTAGAGTCTCATAAACCAAAAATGACGGATACTCTTATAACATTTCATAAACTGAAAAATATAGATGAGGAACTGACGGAAATAGAAGAAGAAAAAGGTGATCTTCCGGAATCAATTGAAGAGATTAAGATAACAATTGACACACTAAATTCCGAGCTTGATGAAAAAATGAATTCAGTTTCAAAAAATGAGGAAGAAAAGGAAAAACTGGAGAGCGGTAATATTGCGCATGAGGAAAGGATAAATAAATATGATGAACAGAAATTTAATGTCCGTTCGAACAAGGAATATGATGAGATCGGAAAAGCAATTGATGCATTATTCGAAGAAGTAAGTAAAAATGAAACCCGTTTAAAAAGTATAAAAGTAAGCTCCGGACAGCTTGACTCCGAAATTATTTTGCTGGAAAACAGCATAAAGGAAGAAAAAAATAACCTGGCGGAGAAACAGACACTGTTGAATGAATTAAATGAGCAGTACAAACAAGACGAAACAATTTTAAAGGAGAAAAGACAAAAACTTGTTGAGACTTTGAATGAAGCAACCACTTCTTTGTATGAAAGAATTAATAATTCCTATAAAGGCCAGGCCACTGCGATAGTTCGCAGGAGCAATTGTTCCGGTTGTTTTAATTCCATTCCGCCACAAAGAGTTATCGAAATAAAAACTGCAGAAAAGATTTTTACCTGCCAATCATGTGGGAGGATTCTGATACCGGAAGAACTTGTTGCCTCATAACTAAATTTTTAAATGAAAATTAAAGTTTATACAGACGGAGCTTCCAGAGGTAACCCGGGAAAATCAGCTATAGGCATTGTAATTAAAGATGAAAAAGGAACTGTATTAAGGACCTGTAAAAAATTCATTGGCGAGTTTACGAATAATTTTTCCGAATATACTGCTTTGATTGAAAGTGTAATTCTCTTAAAACAAACAGATTTCTCTTTCGAAGAAATAAATTTTTTTAGTGATAGCGAATTACTGGTAAAACAGATTAAAGGTGAATACAAAATAAAGAATAAGGACCTTATAAAGCTTTCCCTGGAATTTTGGAAACATATTAAGGTTTTGAACAAAAAGTTTTCAATTCAGTATATCCCCAGGGAACAAAACAAATTAGCTGACAGTTTAGCAAATGAAGCGCTTGATGAACATATCAGGAACCAACCTGACAGAAGTTTGCTTATAAATCCATAAAAACGTTTTTAAAATCTCAAAGTTCTTTATATTCTATTCTATTGCAGGCAATCGCGCTGTTCCGGCTTACCGGAATGTGAGGAAAGTCCGGACTCCGACAAGAGCAGGAATGCCGGGAGAAATTCCCGGGCTTTATGAATGCAAATTTATAAAGCAGAAAGTGTCACAGAAAAAATACCGCTCCGGTTTACCGGAGTAAGGGTGAAAAGGCAGGGTAAAAGCCTACCATCTGGAAAGTAATTTCCGGGATTGATAAACCTCATTCGGAGCAAGACCACGTATAGAGAATGAAGTTCTGCTCGCTTCTGTATTCTCGGGGTAGGTCGCAAAAATCTTAACAGTAATGTTGGGATAAGATAAATGATTGTCATCCGCATCGCGGAAACAGAATCCGGCTTATGCAATAGGATAGATTATTAACTCATCTCAAGCATTCTTTGTAACGGTATCAATGCCCTTTTCATAATATCATCTTCGATAATAATTTCAGGCCGCTTATCACGCATACATAAATAAAGCTTTTCAAGAGTATTTAATTTCATGTACGGACATTCGTTACAGTTGCAGTTCGTTTCGGGTGGAGCAGGGATAAATATTTTGTGAGGATTTTTTAAAAGCATCTGATGAATTATTCCCGGCTCAGTTGCTACTATAAACTTCTGATTCGGAGATTCCGTTACAAATTTTAACAAACCGCTTGTAGAACCAATATAGTCTGCATTTTGCAACACAGTTTCTTCACATTCCGGATGCGCAATCAGAAGAGCATCGGGATTTTCAAACTTAAGCCGTGTTATTTTTTTTTCACTGAAAGTTTCATGAACAATGCACGCGCCCTGCCATAACACTAATTCCCGGCCCGATTTTTTGATTACATATCTGCCGAGATTCCTGTCCGGTGCAAATATGATTTTTTGTTCGTGAGGAATCTGGTTTACAATTTTAACGGCATTTGACGAAGTGCAGATAATATCCGATAAAGCCTTGACTTCAGCTGAACAATTTATATAGCTGATTAAAATATGATCCTGAAATTTCCGTTTAAATTTAATTAAGAGATTAGCAGGGCAGCCTTCCGCGAGTGAGCATCCCGCATTCAGATCAGGAAGCAAAACAATTTTGTCAGGATTCAAAATTTTAGCCGTTTCAGCCATGAAATGTACTCCGGCGAAAACAATAATATCAGCGTCAGTTTTGGCGGCCTGTTGGGCGAGCTGTAAGCTGTCCCCGGTAAAATCAGCTAGATCCTGTATTTCCGATTCCTGATAATAATGAGCGAGTATGACAGCATTCATTTCTTTCTTCAGCCTTCTGATTTCACTTACAAGATCCAAAGAAGGATCAATTCTTTCTGACCTGTAAGCTTTATTTCGGATTTTTAAAATCGGGTCTTTTATAATTTCCATCGTTAGTTATTTAAATCTGAAACATGAATTGACGCTAAACATTGAAAATTCATTGAATAAATGTTATAAACATAATTTGCTCATAAAAAATTTAGCATTTCACAATAAATATTTAAAATTCTAATCGTTTTAGTTTTGTATAATAAAAAAGTTACTGAAGGAGTATAGCGGCAGGTAATATTTCCTCTAAATTATAATTGGTTTAATCCAGATAACTGTACTTAATTACAAATTTTCTCCACTGATTATCTGTTACAAGCCTTATATCGGATTTCATTCTGTTGTAAATATAATAACAATATGCTCTTTGAAGCCGCCATAAATCTTTTTTAGTTATATGATGCAACAATGATCCGAAGAAAAATTTAATAAGCGACGGTATATGTGTGAAGGCAATTAATTTTAATAACACTTTTTTGGAATTTTCGTTTCGCCTGAAGATAGTAAAGCTGTCACAATTTCCCTGGTTTCCGAATCTGTAATTGAGATATTTTTGTGTCATTCGTGACCTTGGAATCATATGATATGTAATTGAGTCATCAACGTATGCAAAATTATATCCTGCTTCCAATATTTTTATATTTAACCCGGTTTCTCCGTTACCTATTAATTTATCCTTTACAATATCAGGATTAAAACCCCCGCATTGAAAAAAAACATCCTTCAGAATTGCCTGATGGCAGCTGAAAATCCCCATGTCATAAGGAGCTATTATTAATTTTTCAGATTTCTCTATCAGACTTAAAGAACCATTATTGAAATATTTTAAAAGCCACTCCGGAGGATCAAATTCCCACTTCGGTAATACTTTTCCTCCTGCAACAGCTACATTAAAATTCATATCAAAAACTTTAACAAGGTTTGTCAGAAGATTTTTATCTGCAATCATGTCATCGTCCGTAAAATATAATATTTCACTCTCACAACTCTTTGCTGCTGTGTTCCTTGCTATGTGAGCGCCCTGACGTTCTTCGAATATGTACCTGATTTTTACTTTGGACTTTTTTCGCCATTCTTCTGCTATCTCCCTTGTATTGTCAGAGGAATTATTATCGACAATTACAATTTCAAAAAAATCCTGCGGGTATGTCTGATTAATACAGCTTTCCACTGTTATACCTAAAATTTTTGCCCTGTTATAGGTAGGTATAATGATAGAAACTGTCTTAAAATCTTTGCTCATGTATTATTTGTTCTTGGGAGTATAATTTAATAAAAATAAACCAAGATTTAAATTGGTTTAATTGTATCTGAGAGTAGCTTGAATTCAAACCCAAACTTTTATTGCCACGACCTTCAGATCGTGGGTAATTAATTAACTCTTGCCTGGCTTTAACCGAAATCCTTTTCTAATTTTACGCATTCCTAAACATGGAACAATACTATTTTGGCTAAAACCGCTACTCTTCCCATTTATCTACGCGCTAAAGCGCGTGGCAATTATTTTTGTCAGCCGGCATTTAAACTATGTTATTATTATTGCAACAACTTCTTAAAATCAATATATCAAAATCCCTTTTTCAAAAACCCTCCATCAACTGCAATACATTCCCCGGTTATGTAAGAAGATGCAGGCATTGAAAGAAAAGCAACGGCTGAAGCAACTTCAGAAGGTTCTCCTATCCTGTTCATCGGTGTCCTTGATAAAATGGAATCCAGGTATTCTTTGTTTTTCAAAACCGTCTCTGAAAGTGGCGTACGGATATACCAGGGAGCAACTGCATTTACCCTTATATGATCTTTTGCCCATTCGGAAGCAAGATATCTTGTTAATTGAATTACTGCTGCTTTGGAAATTGCATAAGGTGAACCTGTTCCGACCGAAGTTATACCGGCCACCGAAACTATGTTTACGATGGAAGCATCTTCCGGTTTTATGAGCAATGAATGGAATAATTTACAGAATTCAAAAACAGATTTCATGTTCAGGTCTGTCAGTTTATCAAAATCTTCTTCCGAGTTTTCAAGAGTTTTCTTACGGGAATTTGTCCCGGCATTGTTGACTAGTATGTCAAGACTTCCCCACATGGAATTTATTTTATTGAATACTGCTTTTCTGTCTGCTTTCGAGGTTACATCACATTTTATACCCGCTGCACTGTAGCCCTTTTCCATGTAAGCATTAACCTGTTCATTAATATCCGGCTGATTTCTGGAAACAATGAACACTTCTGCTCCGAGTTCTAAAAAATCTTCTGCTATTGCCTTGCCTATTCCTTTTGTTGCACCTGTTATCAGGGCTTTTTTGTTCTTTAATGACCATCGATCTGACATAAAATTTATTTGAAATTAGTTAATTTAATTTTTTATCAGCCCATTTTAAATAATCAAAATATTTCATTCCGTTTTTTTCGTATTTATTTTTTCTTAATAATTTAACACCCTCTTTAAGAATTAAAAAATGTTTTCGAATCTGAAAGTTGTCTTTTAGCTGAATTGCTTTTTTTATAAATTTAAGTAAGGTACTTTCTGTTTTAAATAATTTGTTTTTACTTTTAAGATATTTAGTAGTTGCCGGAATAAGATGAGTAAGCAGTTTATGATTGCCAAGCTCATAATGAATAAGAATATTCAAAATCCTTGCATACGGCTCCAGATTCGGAGTATGCTTCAGGTATTTACTTTCAAAAAGAATATTAATTATCCTCAATGACTCTTCAAATTTTCCTCTGAGGAAATAATACCTGGACAAATTATAGTAGTAAACATTGTATGAATCTATATTTATCCTTCCTTTATACTCTATAAGAAACTTTTCAAGAGAAAATATTAAATCCTCATCCTGCTCGCTTTTCTCTTCATTTATTAACTTCAAAAGTTTGAATCCAAAATAAGTAGCAGCGCTATCCACTTCTTTATTAACGGACTTGTTAAAAATCTTAATATACTTTTCAAATAAACTCCCTGCTATATAGAATTTACCTGCATTAGCAGCAGAAGTTACTAAAGTAAGGAAAGATTCTTCGTAATTATCATAAATAAATTTCTGAAAAGTTTTCTTATTTCCCGATATTAATCTGAATCTTTTCCGGTTATAGTCAAAAGATCGTTTTGCATCTCCTTTTATTTCATATATAAGATACATTGCAAAATAAAATCTTTCCATAGCAATTAACGATGAGGGAAGTCTTTGATCCATATGTTTTTTATCCTGAAGAATTCTGTTGATCTGATCGTCTGCGGCTTTGCTTCTGACAATTCCATCCGTCCAGTATATCCTGAATAAATCTGAAACAATTCTTTTGTAACTATTAATGTTTTTAATCTTCTCTATGATTTGCAGTTCCTCATCGTAAATCTCATTCATGTTTTTCTTGGTAAGCTCTTCTTTTTTTGTAAGCTGTCTTTCTATCTCCAGAAATTCAAGGAGATAGCTGAACCTTTCGTATTTTCTTGCAATTTCCTTCCCGGCCTGAATAGTTTTGAAAAATTCGCCGAATAATGATTTACTAAACAGGAATTTGCACCTGGTCAGAAAGTTATTAAGCTTCGAGTCAATTGACTTTTCATTTGTATATAAATTAAGACTCTTAAAAATAAGACTTGAAAGATAATTCTTATTGTAAGTCAGATGCTTTATAAAATTTTCATTACTATGTTTATGTCTGATTGCCTTTTCATTATAAATTTTCTGCGAATCTATCGCTTCAAATAATTTTAAATAATTTTTACTTCCCTTCTGAAAAGAAGTATATAGCTTAAAATATCTCTTCTCGCTTGGACTGAGTGAATTTATGAGATCAAAAAGTTTTGTGGTTGGCGGCACAGAGAATTAGTAGTAGTTTAAAGTTCATGCTAAATCATGTCCTAAAATTACGAATTGTTTTAAATATTTGTTTCCATAATATCAGTGTCAGGATTCAAATAATGAATAAGATTTTTTCATCACAATATTTATCAATAGTATTTCAGGCTTACGTAAATATTCATAATTTAACGAATTCAATATTTGTATAAAATAAAATTAAAATGATGAAGACAACTATTATTACCATTTTGACAACCCTCTTATTAACATTTTCTGCTTTAAGAAGCCAGGATTTTACAAAAGTTACAAACAGTGTGGTAAGCATTGACAGCGGGGCATCCAGAAGCGTGAACTGGATTGACTATGACAATGATAATGACCTTGACCTTTTTATTTCGAATGGACTGGCCGGGGGTCAAAATAATTATTTGTACAGAAATGACAATGGGACTTTTGTCAGAATACTTGACCAGCCGCTTGTGATGGATAATCTGCCTTCCGACGGCAGCAGCTGGGGTGATTATAATAATGACGGCTATCCCGACCTTTGCGTGGTTAATTGGTACAATCAGATAAATTTACTTTATCTGAACAAAGGCGCCGGGAATTTTAGTTTTCAATCGTCAAATATTATCTGTAACCTGCCGAGCTACTCTGAGACATGCAGCTGGGGTGATTATAATAATGACGGCCTGCTCGATTTGTTTGTAACAAACAGTGCGGGAACTAATCATAGAAATTTTTTATATAAAGGAATCGGGAACGGGGATTTTGTCAGAATAGATACGGGGACTGTCACTAATGAACTGGCAATGTCCCGCGGAATTAACTGGGTGGACATTGATGGCGACAGGAAGCTGGATATTTTTGTTTGCAGGGAATCAAATCAAAATGAATTTCTGTATAAAAATAACGGAAACGGTTATTTCACAAAAATCACCACTTCTCCTTTAACTTCAGCCGGCGGTGAATCCTGGAGTGCAAGCTGGGGAGATTATGATAATGACGGAGATCTTGATGTGTTAGTAACCAACGAATTTAATCAAAAAAACTTTTTGTTCCGCAACGAAGGGAATTTTTCTTTCACCAGAATTATCAATGATCCCCTTGTAAATGAAAACGGATATAATGCCGTATCCGGCTGGGGAGACTATGATAATGATGGAGATCTGGATATGTTCGTAACACAGGCATATGTACCTCCGGGATTTACTACGAAACTTGTGAATAAGCTCTACAAAAATATGCTGATGGAAACAGGAACTGCGACCTTTGTAAAGGTCACTACAGGTGAGATTGTCAGTGATTCGGGTTATTCGTATGGGTTTGCCTGGGGCGATTATGATAATGACGGAAGGCTTGATATTGCTACAGCCAATACATTCGGAGAAAACCAAAAAAATGCTTTATATCATAATGAAATTCAAAATGGAAATAAATGGATAACTATAAAATGTGTGGGAATGGTAACAAATAAATCTGCCATCGGTGCGAAAATAAGATTAAAAGCAAATATAAACGGAAGCCCTGTCTGGCAAATACGTGAGATTGACGGGCAATCCGGCTATTGCGGACAAAACCTTCTGCAGCATTTTGGATTGGGCAATGCATCTGTAATTGATTCAATAAAGATTGAATGGCCCACCGGAAGTGATCAGTATTTTGTTAAGGTATCTGTAAATCAAAATGTAACAATTACAGAGAATGGAAATCTTGTTTCCATCCAGGAAAAAAAAACTGAAACAAAAAAGAATTTTGAATTATTTCAGAATTTTCCGAATCCTTTTAACCCTGAAACTCGTATTAAATATCATATTACAAATCCGGGCTTAAATGTTATTTTAAATGTATATGATATTTCAGGCAGGAAAGTAGCAGATTTGATTGATAAGAAACAAAATGAAGGAAACTACGAAATCGCATTTACAGGTAAGAGTTTATCCTCCGGGATATATTATTATAAAATTTTCGTAAACGGATTTACAGATACAAAAATGATGCTCCTTCTAAAATAAAGTTTGGTTAAGAATTATTATGACAAGCAGAGATGAATAAATAAAGATGTGAATGTTTCTTTCTATATTTATTAAAACCGGTGCAGATCAGTACCGGTTTTTTTTATGTCATTTTTAAATTTAAAAGGAAAACCAATAGACCCACCTCTCCTTCCCAAGCCCCTGCTTGGGAAGGCTAAATTCTGTGCAGGTATTGCATACAAAGCTAGTCTTTAAATCTTTAGCCATAGGAAAACCAATAGAAACATCTCTCCTTCACTAGCCCCTACTTGGGAAGACTAAATTCTGTGCAGGCATTGCATACAAAGCTAGTGTCATGTCAAGTTTGAATTGACGGATATAATCTTTTCAATTTTATTCTTGCATCCTTTGTCGTGAACTGCCAATTAATTTTTGCATCCCTGTTATTCCTGTGTATTTCCCATGCCCTAACTTCTTCCTTCAACGTT
>JBBSDT010000098.1:0-9693 GCA_038240405.1 Ignavibacteria bacterium | reverse complement strand
GCTTATATTTGCGGATCAGAAGGTCTGATTTTAAAAACAAGCAACGGAGGAATTAATTGGTTTTCAACTCCAACTTCTTTTCCGGGCAGATTAAGAACTATAGATTTTGTCAACGCTAGTACTGGCTATTCCGCCGGTGAAGGAGGGGAAATTCTGAAAACTACAAATAGCGGAAATAATTGGGTACAACAAAGTTCTCCTATATCAACATATATCCGTTCACTATATTTTACAAATGACAATACAGGATATGCAGTAGGTGACTATTACAGAATAATCAAGACCACCAACGGAGGTGGTCAGTGGGATACTTTAAGTTCAGGAAGATTTGAATTTGATGAATATTATAATAGTCTCAGGTCAGTTTATTTTACAGATCCTAATACAGGATATGCAATGGGAGATAGCATTAATTTGAAAACAACCAATGGCGGAGTAATCTGGGAGGATCTTCCATCGACGGATTCAAGATGGTTTATGTCGGCTTATTTTGTTAATGCATTTACAGGATTTGTGGGAGATGCATACGGATTCATTCTCCGGACCAAAAACGGAGGGCTCGACTGGCAGGAAAAAGGTACAGGCGAAAGAGGTTTTATATATTCTCTATCTTTTCCAACATCAAATACAGGCTATGCAATAAAGTCATCCCCAAGCGGATTTAATGCGAATATTCTTAAAAGTACCAACGGCGGAACAACGTGGAGTGATATCAGCTCAGTTGCACTAAGTCATTTTTATTCTCCCATATTTTTTACTGATGAAAATACGAGTTATGTTGCAGCAGATAACTTTGAAAAAACAACCAATGGAGGTTTGAACTGGGAGTTGCAGAACACAAGCGTTTCAATTACCTATGTAATTTATTTTATGAATAGCAATACCGGATTTGTTGCAGGTAACGATGGAAAAATTTCAAAAACTACAAACGCGGGAGAAACATGGTTATCAGAAAATTCAGGAACAATTAAAAGGCTGCGCTCTTTAACTTTTATTGATATGAATAATGGATTTGCGGGTGGGGATTCGGGTACAATCATAAAAACAAATGACGGAGGAAATAACTGGTCTCTGCAAAATTCAGGAGCGAATAGTTCAATAACTTCTATAAAATTCAAAGATCAAAACACCGGTTATGCAACCAGCGAAGGAGGAAGTATTCTTTACACAACCAATGCTGGAAATAACTGGAGTGTTCAGTTCGAAATAAACCAGAATATGAGCTCTATACAAATATTTGGGAATACAGGATATGCTGTTGGAAGTAACAGTACAATACTCAAAACAACTACCGGAGGAGTGCTTACGGGCTTCAGCACAACTCAAAATGAAGTTCCGGATAAATTCCAATTGAATCAGAATTATCCTAATCCTTTCAACCCAAATACAATTATCAGTTATCAATTGCCGGTGGTTAATAATGTTGTACTGAAAGTTTATGATCTTCTTGGAAAAGAAGTTATCACTCTGGTGAATCAAAAACAAAATGCCGGAAAGTATCAGGTCGAATTTGACGGGCGCAATTTTTCAAGCGAAAGAATTTTAACTTGGTTTTTTAAACAATGATTAAAATGATTTTATGAAAACTGATTATCTAAACTAAGTTCAAACTTTAACAACATACGAGTGGTGTGTTTTACCGGACTCTTCCGCAAATAAACCTGAATAAACCAATTACAAAAAACTGATCTTGATTAAAATTATTTCTTGGATGATTTACTTTTTGCAGGAATAATCGAGACCCGCATAATTATATTATTAGAGTTTGAATTATTTCAAACCTTCTTATTAAGAATTAAAACATTATAATTAATAAAATCGGAGCGATTTGAGGCGAGATCAATAATAGCTCAATTCAATACAGAATTGCAAGAATAAGAAGGTTTTGACACTAATTACATTTGAAGTGCAAAGCTAAGAGAGAAATTTATAAAGTTAAGGAGATAAACTATAGAAAAACGTAGTCGGTTCTAAAAGCTAAGTCTACAATTTCCGAATATAAGAAATCTGAAACCGAAATTAAGAAATGAAAACTTAAATTGATGACTTGAAATCTCACAGCAAAGACTTTAGAAATTGAAATTAAGACTTCAATCTTTATATTTAAGAGCCGAAATAAGAGAATAAGGAAGACAAACTGCGAAACTAAGACTTGAAACTCTCAAACTAAGAAAGCGGGCCGGAGAATTAAGTCGCCGGAAACTTGTGCGAAGCAGACTTTACTGAAAATTATGTCACAAAAGAGGAGGGAAAAATACCCAAATCGTTGTGCAAAGAACCGGGAGAACAGAATTTTGGACTGCGACTAACAAATTATGGACCCGGATCATTGAGAAAAATTGTCAAAACCTTGTGCGATGAAGCCGATGCTCGAAGAAAAATGACTACAGCATTTAGAAAAACTCCCGGTTCTCACCGTGAAGAAGTAAAAACCTTTTGAAAAAAAGTAAATCATAAAAGTTATGGAGTCCGCTGGCAAAAGAAAAGTGATCCGACGTTCGGAAATGAAGGCAACTTACCAGGAATGTCACAAAAAAGTGACAGATAATACAATGATAGTGACAATTAAACACTTTCTGTGGAATGTTATTGTAGTTTTTTATAGAGAATGTCTTAAGAAACAGGACTAACTAAAGGTTGAATTTTAATTCTAACGGCGAATCATTTTTTTAAAAAAGGTATCACAATGTTTATTCTTGTCCCTTTATCAGGTTCGGATTCAATGTTAAATTTTCCTCCGAATAATTTTACCCTTTCCGGAATTCCAGTTAAGCCAAATCCCTTCCGTTCCGTTTTCGAAAATTTTCTCTCCAAATCAAAACCCCTTCCATTGTCTGAAATAAATATTGAAATTTCCTTTTCAAGCTTTTTCAAAAGAAGTAAAACGTCCGTTGCCTCTGAATGCTTTATTATATTTGTAAAGCATTCCTGTATAATTCTGTAAATATTAATTTCTATTTCAGGTGAAAATACATTATCAATTTTATCTAAATCACAATTGAAGTTAATGTTGGTTGACTTGCCGGCTCTTTTAGCCAATGAGAGAAGAGTTTTTGATAAACCGAGCCTGTCAAGTTCATAGGGTCGTAAATTATATGATATTTCTTTCACTTCATTCAGTACCGAAGAAGTAAGACCTGATATTTCATTCATCTGTTCCTTTACTCTTTGATCTTCTGTTTTTCTACCGCTGATAATTGCTTTATTATTAATAATCGCTAAATTCTGTCCCAGGCTGTCATGCAGCTCGGCGGCAATTCTCTTTCTGTCATTTTCCTGGAACTCAATCAGTTTCTTTGTAAACTCTTCTTGTCTTGTTTGTTCTTTTTTAATTTTATCAATTCTTTGTTTGTATGTTAAACCTGTCGCACCGGCTATGCTTATTAGTCCGAGTCCCTTAAACCAGAACGTTTTCCAGAAGGGAGGAGTGATCCTGATATTTACAGAAGTACCCGTCTCATTCCATATCCCATCGTTATTTGAGCCTTTTACCCAGAACACATAGTTCCCGGGGTCAAGATTAGTATATGTGGCCTGCCTCCTTGAACCGCAATAAATCCAGTCTTTATCAAATCCTTCCATCATATAAGCATATCGGTTTTTAAGGGGGTTATTATATATTAAAGCTGAAAATTCAAACGAGAAAACGCTTTCTCTGTAAGATAATGTTATTTCTTTTGCAAATGAAATATTGGTTTTAAGAAAAGGATTTTGGGGAGAACTTTCTACAGACTTATTAAATATCTGAAAATCTGTAATCACTATATTGGGAATGTAGAAATTATCTTTAATTTCCTCCGGTTTAAAATAAGTATAACCGTTAATTCCACCGAAATAAAAAGTACCCTCACGGGATTGAAAATACGCGCCGTCATTGAATTCCTTGTTTAGAAGTCCATCATTATAATCATAATTGCGAAAGGTTTCAGTTTTAAGATTGAATCTTGAAATATGGTTGTTTGTACTTAGCCATAAATTTCCACTTTCATCTTCCAAAATACTCTTTACCATAGTATCCGGTAATCCTTGATCTTCCGAATAAAGTACAAAGTTATTTCTCGCTGAATCATACCGGTTTATTCCTCCCCCATGTGTTCCAATCCAAAAATTTCTTTTTCTATCAAGGAATATTATTGTAATATTATCATCACTTATGCTTCCGGGAATATTATTATCAAATCTATAAATCTTTAATATATCATTATCTATATCATATTTTAATAAACCATTATCATTTGTGCCGATCCATATAATATTTTCTACATCCACATAGAGAGATTTTACAACAATTTTTAGAAGAAGTTCTTCGTTCTCTGAATTATCGGTAATTTTAACGAATTTTTCATTGCGTAAATCAAACTTTAATAATCCATAATTATGAGTTCCTACCCACAAATAGTTTTGGTAATTATCTCCGCAAATTGAATAAACATTATAAGAAGCATCATCATTATATTTATGAAATGTAAATTTTTTTGATAGTCTGTTATATTTATTTAATCCTCCTGCAAACGTTCCAACCCATATTTCAGAATTTAAATCTTCATATAAGCACATTATTGAAGTTCCCGTTAAGTTGCTGTTTTCATTATCGTAATTACTAACATTGTTGCTTTCAGGAAATATTACAAATAAGCCTTTGCTTAAAGTTCCAATCCATTTTAAATTATAACTGTCAATATATATTGAAAATATTTCCTTAAGGGAAATTAATTTTTGACCGACATAAAGCTTATCCATAGAAAAAAATTTCTTTTTTTCACAATCCAGTTTGCTTAATCCACCGCCAAAAGTTCCAATCCATAAAACATTGGAGCGGTCAACATATAGAGAAAAAATACTATCATTACTTATACTATCAGGATTTCCAGAATCAAAACTAAAAGTTTCAAAACTTTTTTTCTGAATATTGAATTTATTTAATCCTTTGCCTTTTGTACCCATCCATAAACAATTATTTTTATCTTCACAGACACAGCTGACAGCATTTCCACTTATGCTTAAGTTATTGTCAGGCACATTTAAAAAATGTTCAAAAGTTTGATCAGATTTGTTAAAAATATTCAGCCCCTTCCTGGTTGAAACTAAAATATTTTTTCTGCTGTCTTCAAAAATATCAGAAATTAAATTATTACTTAAGCTTGAAATGTTTTCGGGATTATTCCTGAAATTAGAAATTATGTTATTTTGATGATTGTAAAGATATATTCCGTTATTCCAGGTCCCAATCCATAATAAACCATCTGCGTCCATTCTCAGACAAGTAATATGATCATCCATATCACAATCGAGGTTTTCCTTAAAATTTAAAATGATAAACTCATTCTTCTCCTTATCAAATTTATTTAAGCCTCCTCCGTCACTTCCTATCCATAAAAATCCTTCATCATCTTCACAAATACAAGTTATGCCTCTAACTTCAGGCAAAATGTGGGTTAAGTTAATATTAAAGTTTAAGAATTGGTTATTTAGTTTATCAAATTTTGAAAGTACTCCTTTTAAGGTCCCACTCCAAAGTATTCCTTCGCTGTCCTCAAAAACAGATTTGACATAGTTATTAGAAATGCTTGCGATGTTTTTGGGATCGTTCTTATATACCATAAAGTTATAGCCGTCGTAACGGTTTAAGCCATCCTGAGTTCCCATCCAAATGAATCCCTCTTTATCCTGAATTATACTGTAAACAACACTTTGGGATAAGCCTTCTTCTAAAGATAACCTTTCAAATTTCGTATTACTCAAACTTTTTTTTCTTCATTTTATAATTGTTTGTTAATGCGAGCTATAATAGTTTAATAATAGAACTATCAATTTATTTTCAGCAAGGGAATAATATTTTTGGGTTTCTTCAAGATCCATAATTGCAGTATTATTATTAATTAATTCATTTATTTCCGAACCTTTTTCATGTGAATTACTCATCACAATATTAGATTTTAGTGAATCCATACGTTCAAAAGCTTTAACCTGTAAATTATATACTGACATTAACATCTGAAGACCTATAACTTTTTCAGAATCGTTTGTAATAGAGGTATGATTTAATAGCCATGGGTTTATAAGTGAATCTGCTTGATTTGCCCCTATAGCAATTAAGCAAGGTCTACAAACAGTTTGCGCAAAAGATTTTTGGCAAAAGCTAAATAAGAAAATTGTCAAAGCAAAGCTAAATAAAACAAATTTTGATCCTTTCATTTTTTCTCCCTTGTTAAAAATCAATAAATGACTTTTAAGTTTAATTAATTAAATATTGAATTTTTTGAAAATTAAATGGCTCTTACCCTGAATAATTATAAAATTGGAATAAAATATTAAATATGCAAGAAAAGAGTGATGCTATTGGGGAGTATTTCATCACTTTCATCTTTGGTTCTCCTTTAAAGGAATAAAATATGCATAAAATTAATTCTAATCATGATAAAAATTTAAATATCTAAACTTGATAATTCCAAATTGCTTTGCATTAACTAATGCAATCGAATGAATAAATTAAGTAGTGAATAGGGATGAGTTCCCTATTTTATTTGAATACTGACCTCTAGATGATAAATTGGTATTTTATTGTTCAGGTAGGCCACAGGTTTTTTGGAATGATTTTCCATCCGGTTTACTGCTAAATTTGTTTCTGATTTATCTTTTTCCTTCCCGTTGAACATTGAACATTGAACATTGAACCGGTATATTATGTAAATTTTAACTCTATTTGAATATTGCTTTAATCACGGGCGGACCTTCTTCTGAAAGAGAAGTTTCCATAGCCTCAAGCAAAAGTATTTTAAAAGCATTAAGAAATCTTGGTCACCAGGTAAAAGTAATTGATCCTATCAATGGCAAGGAGGAGATAAGAGAAGAGGAAATATTCAAACAAGGCTTAAAAAAAGTATCTCCGTCAATATCACAGCTTAAAAATATTCAACATTCATCTAACAGTAAAATTCTTGAATGTATTAATTCGGAAGTATTTGACAATGTTGACCTGGCATTTTTAGGTGTTCATGGTAAATTCGGAGAAGACGGTAAAATTCAGACGCTATTAGAACTCAGGGGAATAAATTATACCGGCTCGGATGTATTTGCCTCTGCCCTTGCGATGGATAAGATTATATCTAAACTTGTATTTAAGTCAGTAGGAATTAAGACCCCGGGATGGATTTCCTTTAATAAAAATACCATGCCGGATTTTGAAACCATTAATAAAAGAATATTAGAAACTACCGGTTATCCATGTGTCGTAAAACCGAACGATGAAGGAAGTACGGTAGGTCTTACAATCGTTAATCCGGATGTCGAGGATATTCATTTGCCAAATTCCATAGAGCTTGCTTTTAGTTATTCCGATAAAATTCTTATCGAACAATTCATAAGAGGCAGGGAACTAACAATTCCTGTAATAGGAGATGAAGCCTATCCTGTTGTTGAAATTAGGCCAAAGGGTGGATTTTATGATTACGAGCACAAATACACAAAAGGCATGACGGAATATTTTTGCCCTGCGGATGTTCCGGATGAAATTCAAAAGAAAGCAGTAGAAGATGCCCTTAAGGCACATAATTCACTGGGTTGCTCTGTTTACTCCAGAGTGGATTTTATAATGGATGAAATGAATAATCTGTGTTGCCTTGAAGTCAATACTCTTCCTGGAATGACGGAAACATCACTTGTTCCGAAATCTGCAGCTGCTAATGGAGTCAGCTTTGACAACCTGATTCAAAAATTAATAGAGCTGTCTTTACAAAAGAACTGAAATGAATGTATCGAACGAAAATGATAGTTTCGGTAAGGTTATTGCCAGATTTGTCAAATATAATACAAGGATTATTTTAGTGATATTTTTCTTTACGGGACTGATTTCCCTTGCCGTATTTGGGAACAAAGGAATCCTTCAAAGAATAAGATTAGAATCGGAAAAAAAAGGATTGGAAGAACAATTAAACGCGGAGATTAAGAAGTCCCAAAGTCTTCAAAAAGAAATTGAAGATCTCAAATCTTCCGATAAGAAAATCGAAGAAGTTGCCAGAGAAAAGTATGGGATGACAAAAGAAGGTGAAAAGATTTATAAAGTGATAGTAGATAGTACGAAATAGGGATACTCAAACTGTCTTTGCGAGGACGAAGCAATTTATAAAGCCGAAATTAGTTGTTCCCTCTGAGTCTCTCCTTGATGTTTGGGAGGACTCAGAGGGTCATCTGCCGAGTCTGGTAAAGCACTCAATACTCAATACTCAATACTCAATACTCAATACTCAATACTCAATACTCAATACTCAATGCTCAATACTCAATACTCAATACTCAATACTCAATACTCAATACTCAATACTCAATACCCAATACCCAATACTCAATACTCAATACAAATAAATTACAGGAGTCTTATATTTGAAAAGAATAGTATCAGGCATCAAACCTTCCGGAGATTTAACTATAGGAAATTACCTTGGAGCAATGAAACGATGGGCAGCTCATCAGCATGATGACGGTTATGAGAATTTTTTCTTTATTGCTAACTTGCATGCAATCACTATCAGGCAGGATCCCGAGCTGCTCAAAAAAAGAACATATGATATAGTAGCCTGGCTGTTGACTGTGGGTGTAGACCCAAACAGAGCAGTCATTTTTGTTCAGTCCATGATCCCTGCTCACAGCGAGATTTGCTGGATACTCAATAACTATGTAACTATGGGTGAGCTTTCCAAAATGACACAATTTAAAGATAAGTCTTCAAAAGCCGGAAAAGAAGGGCAGCTTGCGGGATTTTATGATTACCCTGTTTTAATGGCAGGAGATGTTTTACTTTATGATGCTGATGAAATTCCGGTTGGCATAGACCAGACACAGCATGTAGAGCTTTGCCGTACAATAGCTCAAAGATTTAATAACAGGCATGGAGAAACTTTTGTAATTCCGAAGGCAACATTATCCAAAACTTCATCGAAAATAATGTCTCTGAATGATCCGGCAGCAAAAATGAGCAAGAGCGAGTCAGATGACAGTTATATAGGGCTTGATGACAAACCGGAATCCATTATTAAGAAATTTAAAAGAGCCGTAACAGACTCCGAAAATAAAATCAGGTATCATAAAGACAAACCTGCAATGAGTAACTTACTAACTATATATTCCGAATTTGCGGAAAAATCTTTCGAAGAAATCGAAAAGGATTATGAAGGAAAAGGGTACGGAAAATTTAAGGCTGATCTGGGAGAAATTGTTGCAAAAAAACTTAGCGAACTGCAAAGAACTTTTTCAGAAATCAGAAGTAATGAGGAAAGGTTAAAAAATGTTATCACTGAAGGCAATAACAACTCGAATATTATTGCAAAAGAAAAGATTGAGATAATTAAGGAAAAATTGGGATTATTATGAAACTGAATCTGTTATCACTAAAATATAAATAAAGCCCAACCAATTTAAATTGATAGAACCGTCCCCGGCAGATAAAGAAAGACAACAACTCCTCAAAGAAGACGGTGAAATTCCCCGGCATATTGCCATTATAATGGACGGAAACGGAAGATGGGCTAAAGGCAAAGGCCTTTCCAGAGTTTTTGGACACAATGAAGGGGTGAATTCTGCAAGGGATATAGTGGAAGCTTCCGGTCAGATTGGCGTAAAATTTCTGACGCTTTACACTTTTTCTACGGAAAACTGGAACAGACCGAAGACTGAAGTAACCTTATTAATGAAACTTTT
>JBBSDT010000097.1:0-9891 GCA_038240405.1 Ignavibacteria bacterium | reverse complement strand
TAAGTGAATTTGGAAACGCGGGTTTGAAGAGTGGAATTTGGGAATGTCCTTCCTTTTTTCCATTGCCAGTACAAGGCCATCCGGGAGAAAGGAAATGGGTGTTAATGACATCCTTTGGAGGTTCCCGTGGAACGCTGATGCAGTATTTCGTAGGAGATTTTAATGGTAAAAATTTCACCAATAATAATCCACCTGATTCTGCATTTTTAGTTGATAATGGCGATTGCTTTTATGCAGCTATTCCCTGGAACAGTTTGCCGGTTAATCAAAATATATTTATAGGATGGATGGTGCCTCCGCCACAGGAAACTTTCCCCTGGAGAGGACAGATGTCTATTCCGCGGGATTTAAGTTTAAGGGAAACAAAAAATGGAATAAGGCTTTTTCAGGAACCGGCTTCTGTAATAAAAAATAATCTTTCAAAGCTATCTGGTAATATTGTTGTAGAATTGAAAAATATCGAGCTTAATAGCCAGGAAGAAAATGTATTTAAAGGAAAAAATATTAAGGGAAACTCCTATTGGCTCGAAGCTGAAATGACTGTTTCTGCTAATACTGCGGCAGGTTTCAAAATTGCTCAAAAAAAAGATCAAAATGGGGGGATTATCGCGGAAACTATAATTGGTTATGATGCTTCAAAACATCAGTTATATGTCGATCGAAGTAATGCGGGTGATGAAAAAATTAACCAGCATAAATTGATACAAACAGCCGATATTAAAGTATCGGATGGAAAAATTAAATTGGAAATATTATTCGATAAATCATCACTTGAAGTGTTTATTAATAATGGCGAAAAAATTTTGACGACATATGTCTACCCTGGTGCCGACGCCGATTTAATATCAGCGTTTTCGACCGGGGGAAAGAATTTAATAAAATTTTTAAAGTTTTGGAATCTGTCAAAAGTTAAATAAAATCTTACTGATGGTTATGATTCTAAACCTCGAATCTTATGCTCATAATCAAGCACGTAGTTTTGGTTTAGGTAATCAAACAACTACTACGGGGAGTGTTTCTACACTTCCCTTGATTTTTTCAAAGGTTGTTTATGCGAGTAAGTTTAAAGTAATAAGAAAATAAATTATAACCTATAGTATAGCTTAAAAATGAAACATTCGTTTTATATATTTATTTTAATATTACTGATTTCGTTTAAAGTTTCTGCTCAAATATCTAGTCATCCACCAGCACAGGTAATACCCCACTTTCAATTTTTAAGGCTAAATAGTACTACATTTACTGATAGTGATTTACCCAAAGGAAAAATAATATTTTTCATATTTATCGACCCTGATTGCGATCATTGCCAACATGCCATTCAAAGCATTGGGGAACAATACAATGTGTTCAAAAAAACTGCAGTATTCCTGGTTTCAATGTTTGGCCCTGATAAAATAAATCCCTTTATGTATACTTACGGCAGGAGACTGAAAGGTCAAAAAAATTTTACGATACTGCGGGATAATTCGCAACAATTTATTTCGAAATTCAATCCTGTCAGGTATCCCTCCATGTTTTTATATTCTTCTGGAAAAAAATTGCTTGAATATGAAGACAATCCCGGGACGGTATTCAGGTTAGTAAACACAATTAATAAAAATGTAAAATAGATCATTAGCAATGCGTTGTTGCAATGATTAGTTCTTTGAAAATATTGTCAGTATTGAGTTACAGAGGATTTGATGCCTAAGACGACTTCATTTTTTTCAGCGTTGAAATTTTATATTTACCTGAAAATCAATAAGTTATGTTTGTAGGTAAGTATGTGTTTTCCCAATTAATGGGCTTAGTGTCATCAACGTCCTTTCAAACCATTGTTGACAGGTACTCCGGCGATTATAAGGTGAAAGAATTTAGTTGTTGGAAACAATTTTTATGCATGGCTTTCGGGCAGTTCACTCATAGAGAAAGTATTACAGATACAATGATATGTTTGAATGCTAACGCCAATAAAATATATCATTTAGGCTTTGGCAAAATGGTTGCCGTAAGTACCATAACCAGAGCTAACGAAAACCGATCCTACAAGATTTATGAGGAACTTGCCATGTTGCTTATTAAAGAGGCAAAACAGTTATGCATAGACGATAATAAGTTAGAAATAGAACTTGAACAAAATGTATTTGCCATAGACGCAACTACAATTGACCTATGCTTATCTACATTTTTTTGGGCCACGTTTCGTTCAACAAAAGCAGGAATAAAACTTCATACTCAAATAGATTTGAAAACTGCTATTCCTGAATTTATTCTGTTTTCAAATGCTTCTGTTCACGATGTGAATGCACTGGATTTTATATCATTTGAAGCTAACAGTTTTTATATTATGGACAGAGGATATGTAGATTACAAGCGGCTTTACAGGATCCATCAAAGCAAAGCATTTTTTGTTACCAGAGCAAAAGACAATATGAATTACCGGCGGCTCTATTCACATCCCAAGGATATAAAAAAAGGAGTTATCTATGATCAAACCATCATGTTAAACAATCATTATGCTTCAAAGGATTATCCCGAAAAATTGCGCATTATAAAATTTAAAGATGTAGATGATCCATCAGGGCTAACGCTAATATTTCTAACCAATAACTTTCATCTTAAAGCAACAGATATAGCCTTACTCTATAAATCCCGTTGGGATATAGAGATGTTTTTTAAATGGATAAAACAACACCTTAAGATAAAATCCTTTTGGGGGCAAAGTGAGAATGCAGTGAAAACCCAAATATGGATTGCAGTCTCTGTATATGTTTTAGTAGCTATCGCCAAAAAGAAATTTATGCTCAAGCAAACCCTCTACGAAATTTTACAGATTTTAAGCATCTCTCTATTTGAAAAAATGCCCATAAATCAACTGTTTCAGAAGACTCAATTACAATATTTCAAAGAACAAAAAGATAACCAATTGACACTGTTCGATTTATAACGCAACGCTTATGAAAATAGATATAATCACAAATTTCTATAATTAAAATCCTTAAAAATGAAATACAGTTATCTTGTAAGGGTTGTCATAGTTACTTCACTTCTTGTTGTCTGTAACACAGTTTCTTTTTCCCAGCCAGTCGGCATTTTCGATAATCACCAGGATATTGGAACTAATGTGAAGCCCGGTTCGGCTAATTATATTGCCCAAACGGGCCAATATATAATCTCCGGGGCTGGTTATAATGTTTGGCTTGATCACGACGAATTTCAATATGTCTACAAAAAAATAAAGGGTGATTTTATTCTTTATACGAGGGCTGAATTCTTGGGAACATGGGTGAATTATCACCGCAAAGTAGGATGGATGGTCCGCAAAAGTCTCGACGGTAATTCAGCGCATGTAAACGCTGTAGAACACGGGGATGGACTTACGTCTCTTCAATTCCGCCGCACAGCAGGAGCACAGACCGAAGAACAAAAGATGAAGTTAACACATGCGAATATTCTTCAATTGGAAAGAAAGGGAAATATGTATATTATGCGGGCTGCCATATATGGAGATACTTTTCAGACGGATACCATTAAAGGTGTAGATCTCGGAGATGAGGTGTATGTTGGTCTTTTTGTGGGCTCTCATAATTCCGATGTTCTTGAAACCGGCGTTTTTGCCAATGTTAGCATCACGGCTCCATTTGTGGGAGAATCCAATCAACAGACACCAATGAAACTGGGCAGTAATCTTGAAATGCTGGAAGTTGCATCGGGAAAACGGCAGATTATTTATCAAGTCCCGTATTCTATCCAGGCTCCAAATTGGACTACTGACGGTAAAAGTCTTATTTTCAATGATTCCAAAGGCATTATGACCAATTTTGACCTCCAAACCAATACGCCAAGGAAGATCAATACAGGCTCAGTAACCAGTAATAACAATGATCACGTGATTTCATTTGATGGAAAAATGCTTGGTCTAAGCAATTTTCAAAAGGATTTGGGAGGCTCAATAATTTACACAGTACCCATACAAGGTGGTACTCCTAAACAAATAACACCTCGCGGTCCCTCCTATATGCATGGATGGTCACCTGATGGAAAAGACCTTGTATTTTGCGGAGAACGAAATGGAGAGTTCGATGTATACAAAATTCCATCGTCCGGCGGAAAGGAAACACGACTCACTGATGCAAAAGGTTTGGATGATGGCCCGGAATATACTCCGGATGGTAAATATATTTACTTCAATTCGGTTCGCTCGGGATTGATGCAAATATGGCGTATGAGACCCGATGGCAGTGATCAGGAACAAATAACTAAAGACAGTTTGAATAATTGGTTTGCCCATATTTCACCCGATGGAAAATGGTTTGATTACATTACTTTTCTGCCAGAAGAGACGCCAGCTGGTATTCATCCTCCTTATAAACATGTATATATCCGGATGCTGCCAATTGATGGCAAAGGAACACCGAAGGTACTTGCCTACGTTTATGGAGGTCAGGGATCTATGAATACCCCAAATTGGTCGCCGGACGGTAAAAAAATTGCTTTTGTGAGTAACTCGGATATGGGAAGTCAGTAAAGTAATGGGCCCGGAAATAAAGTCTGGTTCTATATAATGATAAATGAAACTTACTTTAAGGACTGGTAATTTTCTTCATACTATTCTTATTCAATACTATGAACACGAAATTTTTCTGGGGGTTTTATATGTTCGCCTTCATGTGGATTTTTGTTTCATGTCGGCAAAGAAGTAAAGGATCCACCATCTTTGAAAACCTGCCTTCTTCAGAAACGAAAATTGATTTTGCCAATAATTTAGAAGAGAATCCGAATCTTGGTATTCTTAATTACATCTACTATTACAATGGAGGCGGTGTCGCGATTGGAGATATTAACAATGATGGATTACCGGATATTTATTTTACGGCTAATAGTAGGGGACATAATAAACTTTACTTAAATAAAGGAAATTTCAAATTTGAAGATATTACCGATAAGGCAGGGGTGGCGGGCTCTTCCGACTGGTGTACCGGCGCCACCATGGCTGACGTAAATGGAGATGGGTTATTGGATATTTATGTGTGCGCAGTTGCCAATTCACATAATTTGAAGGGGCATAATGAGTTATTTATTAATAATGGAAATGGAACATTTACCGAAAGTTCAGCCAAATACGGATTGAATTTTTCCGGATTTTCAACCCAGGCGGTATTTTTTGATTACGATCACGATGGTGATCTTGATTGCTTTATCCTTAACCAATCCGAACACCCCAATCAAAACATCTTCGATACCAGTGCAAGAAGAAAATTTGATCCCAATGCGGGTGACAGGTTGTATAGAAATGACCTGGTAAATGGAGCAGGACAATTCACCGACATCTCGGCCCGGGCTGGTATCTATCAAAGCAACCTCGGATACGGTTTAGGCATAGGCGTTGCGGATTTAAATAATGATGGGTGGGATGATATTTATGTAGGAAACGATTTTCATGAGAATGATTACTACTATGTGAACAATGGCAATAGCACTTTTACCGAAAGCGGGGCGAGTCATTTCAGGCATTACAGCCGGTACAGCATGGGTAATGATATTGCTGATTTTAATAACGATGGGCAACCAGATATCGTAACTGTCGACATGTTGCCGGGCGATGAAAAGACTTTAAAAACCTATGGTAATGGAGAGCATCTCGATGTCTACAATCAAAAAATCACTCAAAACGGCTACCAAAATCAATATTCGCGAAACTGCCTGCAGGAGAATAATGGAAATGGAGTTAGTTTTAGCGAAATAGGCCTCATGAGCGGAATATCGGCAACTGACTGGAGTTGGAGCCCGCTTTTTGCCGATTTTGACAATGATGGTAAAAAAGACCTCTTTATTTCAAGCGGAATAGTAAAGCGACCGCTGGATCTTGATTTTATAAAATTCTTTTCCAGTATCACTAATCCGGCTCAATACGGCACCCCGGATGAATTAAAAAAAATGCTGCTTGAAAGAATGCCAGATGGTGCTTCTCATCCATTTTTTTATAAAGGTGATGGAAATTCAACTTTTAAAGATGTAAGCGAATTGTGGGGGACGGGAAAGATGAAAGGATATTATAACGGTGCCGCCTGTGCGGATTTAAATAATGATGGCAACATTGATGTTGTTATCAATTGTCTGAATGCACCTGCATTAATTTTAAAGAACAATGCACCAAAGAAAAATTTTTTAACCGTTGCCTTTAAGGGGGCAGGAATGAATACTACGGGTATTGGTGCGAAGGCATGGATTTTTTCAAATAGTAAATTGCAATACCAGGAATTAATGCTCACAAGGGGCTTTATGTCTTCATCGGAATCAAGGCTGCATTTTGGATTGGACAGTGCAAAGAAAATAGATAGTTTACTAATCGTTTGGCCCGATCAAAGATTTCAGTTATTAAAAAATGTACCTATCAATAAACAATTATTAGTGAGACAAACCGAAGCGTTGCCCGGCTTTAACTATAAAGTATTTTTTCCCGCCAAAAATGATTTATTTACTGATATTTCTAATTCAGTAAATATTGGGTGGAAACATGATGAAGATAACTTTAACGATTTCAATTCGCAGTACCTTATTCCCCACATGGAATCTACAAGAGGTCCGAAGATCGCCGTGGCCGACGTAAACAAAGATGGCTTAGATGATATATTTGTTTGTGGAGCCAAAGAACAGGCCGGATGCCTTTTCGTACAAACAAAAAAGGGAAAATTTGTAAAGACTGACACGGCGGTGTTTGCCCGAAATTCTGGAAGTGAAGGTGTAGATGCTGTTTTTTTTGATGCTAACGGAGACGGTTACCCTGACCTATATGTAGTAAGCGGAGGGAACGAATATGAAGATGGGAACCCCCGCCTTGCCGATCATTTGTATATTAATGATGGTAAAGGCCATTTCAAAGAATCAATCAATGGTTTGCCTTCTATACTAACCAATAAATCATGCGTGGCAGTTGCGGATGTAAATAAAGACGGTAGCGAAGATATTTTTATTGGCGGCCTCGCTGAAGCAAAGAATTATGGTTATGACCAATCATCCTATTTGCTATTAAATGATGGCAGGGGGAATTTTAAACTCGCAGACGAAAATACTATTCCCCTGAAAGCTACCGGAATGGTCACATCCTGTTCCTTTTCAGACATAAACAACGATGGCTGGCCGGATTTGATTATTGCCGGGGAATGGATGCCTGTAAAGATTTTCTTAAATAAAAATGGAATTTTCAAAGAATCAGAAATCGCGGGTTCGAGTGGTCTTTGGCAAACGATTTATGTCAGGGATATTAACGGAGACGGTTACCCGGATATACTGGCGGGAAACTGGGGACACAATTCTAAATTATTTGCCGGAAAAGATGGCCCACTGAAATTATACGTAAAAGATTTTGGTGGCAACGGATCAATTGAGGATATAGAGACGTATACAATCGACGGAATAGAATATCCCTTGCTGGGTAAAGATCAATTAGAATTGGGATTGCCATATTTAAAACAGTTACACCTAACATATAGTGAGGTGGCGGGAAGATCCGTACAATATCTTTTTGGTGATTCGTGGAGTGATTATCTCGAACTTAAGGCTGAAATATTAAGTTCTTCTATTTTTATCAATGACGGCAAAGGTAATTTTACAAGAAAGGATCTACCCGAAAAATTGCAGGTAGCTCCCATATTTTCATTTACATATGTACCTTTTGGAAAAGCATTAAAATATTTTGCGGTTGGAAATTTTTATGGTGTGGTACCTTATGAAGGTCGTTATGATGCAATGAATCCGACGATTTTCCAGTATAATTCTGGATTGAACCAATTCATGAACTTCTCATATCTTCCGGACTTGGCGGGGGAATTCAGGGATGCAAAATGGATTAATTATATTGGTAGACTGAAGATACTAATATTAGCAAGGAACAATAGCCAATTAGTATTTTTAAAACCTGATACATCTTTAAATAGGTTACAGTAAATTTTAGTCAATTGATTGTACCAGCGGTATTCATAAATATTGACGGTATAATTATTTTTTAATACATTCATATCCATAAAATTTGCAGCTGCTTAAATTTTGTTGCTAAGACATATATCGCTTGTTGATGAATTTATTGATCAATGATGGTTGCACTCCTCGCAAGGAGGATGCTTTTTGAAGCGTCTAATGGGGTAAGCTCCCTTTAAAATAGGAGACTTTAAAAGTAGACAAAATGTTTAATTTTTAAACTGTAAAGACATCTTAAAAAACATTTTGACACATTTCTCTTGTTTCTTAGGCCTTCCCATAACACTTATGGCAATGGGTGGACTATTAAAAAATATTTCTCATAACAGGACACCAAATTTAGCACCCCGGGTCAACACCCCTGTATATATAGTAGTCTTCAGGACTTTAAAAAGCTGTTAATGCCTTAGTATACTCTGCCTGTGCTGTTAAATCGAAACCTGCAAAATATTTTTGAGTCGTGAGAATGTTTGAATGGCCAAGGGTTTGACTCGCCAGTGCCAGGGGCGCACCGCTTCTCACTAAAATTGTTGCAAAAGAATGTCGTGCAACATAGGTAGTAAGTTTTAAATCGAATTTAAGATCTTCACCAATTTTTTTCATCCAATTATTTGTTACATGAATAAATTGTTGGATTTTTATTCTGGCTCTTTTAGCATCATCATATTCCTCTATGACATCGAATACAAAAGCATTTGGATTGCAGGTATTTTTTTTACTCAATTTTTCAATAATAGCATTTATCCGATCATTTCTTAAAGCTATAATTTTTACAGCGGAGGCGCGCTTGGTGCGCTTGGTTTTTTCTCTTTCAAATATGATGGTCTCGGTATTTATATTATTCCAACGAAGTCGTGCGATATCATTCATATTTATACCGTTGCATAAGTAACTAAATATCCAAAAATCTTTCGCTTTGTCCATGCCAGTTTTTGGAATGATGGGGTAATTAAATACTTGTTTAATCTGATCAATATTCAATGCTTTCTTTATATTTCTACTTGCTGGAATCACATATTTCCTTCTTCCAAATGGATAATTAGAAATATCTGTTCCATTATTTATTGCAAGATTCATAATTGCTCTGAGCGTACGCGCGTACATACTTACGGTTGTAAGGGACTTGCCCTTTTCAATCATTGATAATTCAAATCGTTGAAGAAACTCCTTTGTAATATCGTCAAATCCCAGATTGGGTTTGAATTTGATAAACGTATTTAGAGCTGTTTGATAACCACAGGCAGTTCCATACTGATCGTTACTCTTAAGCTCACTTATATAAGTTTCATATGTTGATTGGAGAGTTTCGAATTTATTGCGCTGGTAGAAAAATTCATTCTCAAAGTACTTAAATGAAAATGGAGTTATTTTTTCACAGCATTCCAGCGCATCATTTTCAATAGTCAGGATCTTATTTTTTATTTTCCTTAATGTTCCTTTCGCTTCAGCGCTGTTAATAATTTTCCACTCTTCCTTGGACGCATCATGGCCAACACCATAATAAGCACGTCTTCCTTTATAAGTAATTCTGAGTTTTAATGGAAATTGTTCTTCATCTTTTTTCCTTCTGTTATCGGGAACAACTTTTACACCCACTTTTTCTTTCTTCATAAACTTGTTTTTAAACTTAGTGATGAAAATTTGATACATGATTTGATACATGTTTTTAAAAAACAACCGTAATATATCAAGAACAAGTTTAGGAATAAATTCAATACAAACCAATAGGGATAAGGTTTTTAAGCAATAACAAGATGCAACTAAAAATAACTGAAAGCATGTTTTTATTGTCTTACAAGCAGAGGGTCCGCGGTTCGAACCCGTGTGCTCCCACATAACAGTAAAGGGTTTCTGACGATTCAAGTCCGGAGCCTTTTTTATTTCTAAGCAATTTCCAAACATTTTAGATAAGATATTAGCAGTCTGAAATTC
>JBBSDT010000096.1:0-9894 GCA_038240405.1 Ignavibacteria bacterium | reverse complement strand
ATCGCCATTTACAGTGAATTGGCGAATGAAGAAGTTAAAGACAAATCCAAAAAAGCTTCCTCACTTCTCGAAACCATCAATGAGAATTCGCGCACAACCATCGAAGCAATGAGCGATATCGTATGGGCTATCAATCCTAAAAATGATCGCTTTGAAAATATTCTTCAGCGCATGCGCACCTTTGCATCAGGAATTCTTGAAGCAAAAAATATTGACTTGAAATTTGAGGCCCCTTCCGGCTTATCTTCAATGAAATTATCAATGGAGAAAAGGAAAAATTTGTATCTGATATTTAAAGAAGCAGTGAATAATGTCGCTAAATATTCTACTGCTAAAACTTGCATTATCCGGATGTGGCTGGAAGGAAAAATGCTCAATATGCAAATTGAAGATAATGGAACTGGCTTTGATCTGAATAAATACACCGCTGGAAATGGATTGGCAAGCATGAGAAGACGTATTGAAGAAATGAAGGGCAAACTCGACATTCGCTCAGCGAAAGAAAAAGGAACGGAGATTCATCTTTCATTTCCCACTACATGATTATGCACTTGACCTAACGGAAGGAAGCCAGGAATTTTGCACAATCAAATGATAACTCTTATTGAGAATGGAACCAGCGACTGTTAAAGTATCAATCTTTGAAGACAATAAATCATTGCGCAATGGTTTGTCCCAACTCATTGAGCGTACTCCGGGTTTTGAATTATACGGCGCCTATCCCGATTGCAATAACCTGGTCAAAGAACTTAACCTTGCTACTCCCGACGTAATCCTGATGGATATTCACATGCCCGGCATCAATGGAATTGAAGGAGTGAAGTTGGTGCGTGCAAATTTTACTGATGTAAAAATTCTGATGCAAACAATTTTTGAAGAAGACGACAAAGTATTTCAATCTATTTGTGCAGGCGCTTCAGGTTACTTGCTCAAGAATACTCCGGGTTCCAAATTGATAGAAGCTATTCACGAAGTGATCGCAGGCGGTGCACCAATGACACCGGTGATCGCGAGCAAAGTGCTGAATATGTTTCAAAAAAATTCTGCACCTAAATCCGGTGAGGTCTTCATGCTCAATGAAAAAGAAAAACAGGTTCTTTCACTGCTCACTCAAGGGCTCAGCTATAAAATGATTGCTGCAGAAATGAATATTACTATTGATGGTGTTCGCTTTTACATCCGCAAAATTTATGAGAAGCTTCACGTTCATTCTATGACTGAAGCAGTTTCAAAAGCGCTGAAGCATAAATTGGTTTAATATTCGGCTCCGCATAACAGAACTCATTTAAAAATTGACTTATGAAAAAATGTCTTCTCTTTCCCATTATAATTTTCAGTCTGAATATAGTAAATGCGCAAAACACCTTTCAGGTGAATTCAGATAGCCTTGGAAGTTTAAATCATACTAGTCTCAGGGATATATTAGTTACTACGGATGGTGACTATATTCTCTGTGGAAATAGACAGCACATTAATGCCATTTATTCTAATGATGCAAACATTATTAAGATGGATCAGGCCGGTGAAGTTGTATGGTCAAAATCCTTCAGCGCCGCGGGCTATGGCTCCACTTCAGCAGAAAAAGTTATTGAAACTTCTGATAGCGGACTGGTCATTTTTGGAACTACTGATTATTTCGGTCCCCCCGTTATTATTCGGACTGATAAAAGTGGCATTTTACAATGGTCAAAATCATTAGTTTATTTCTCAGGAATGAATGGAATCTCAATTGTTACAGCAAGTAATGGATTTGTTTTCTTGGCAGGTGGTTCAAATCTAATCTGCATCACTAAGATTGATTTTCAGGGAATCAAGCAGTGGTCATATACTTATGAAGAGCTTGGAATGGGCGTTTCCGCCGAACTATTTAATATAGTGAGAACTAATGATGATGGATATATTATTTGTGGACAGCTAAATCCTACTTCGTTACCGGAAATGTTTCTTATGAAAATTGATAGTGTTGGCAATGTAAAATGGACCAGGACTTACAGTGGCTTTCCAAACTCTTCAATCAATGATATCGTGGTAACAAATAATGGATTCATAGTTTGTGGATATGGCTTCGTTGCAAATACAGAACACACAATCATAATGAAAATTGACAGTGCTGGAAATATTCAATGGCACAAGGAATTCACCTTTTCGAATTTCAGTGTTCCTACTAAGATGATTCAAGATTCAGATGGAGGATTTGTGATGGCCTATTATGGGTTCTTAACATATCCTCTGCTGGTAAAAACTGACTCCACCGGATCTCCTCTGTGGGCCAAAAGTTATGGTGATTCAAGTTGGGTGTTTAAACCATGGGCTCTCACGCTTGCTCCGGATAAGGGTTATGTATTTGGTGGCGTCAAACCGTTTTTTACCAATTCTGGTACGTATGGATCTTACTTCATTACTAAAACTAATGCACAAGGCGCTTCATTTTGCACTGAGCAATCATCTTCAATGAGCGTTCAGGTGGACTCCATTGATGCGAGTGCTCTTTCATTTGTAAAAGCGAATTCGAATTTTGAACTTAATGATGTAATCTGGTCAACACAGGATTATTCAGACACCTTCAAGGTTTTATGTTCATCAACGGGTATTCAACTATTATTAGAAGAAAATAACTGGACTATCTATCCTAATCCTTTTCCAAATTCAACAACCATCAATTTTTCTCTCGAAAAGAGTTCCACCGTTTCTATCGAAGTCTTCAACCTCCTCGGGCAAAAGGTGAGCACGATGGTACAAGATGAAAAACAAGCAGCAGGCAAGCATCAATACACGTTCAGCGGAAAGGGTCAAGGGATCTATTTCGTGAAGATGATAGTTGATGGAAAAACCTTCTCGCAGAAAATAGTTTGCGTTAATTAATTTAATAGAGATATCAACCTTTCTTGAGGCTCTTATAACATACAAAATCTCTATTCACGGCTGCTACCCAATTTTATTGTCTGCCAGGAGTTGTAATTGTTTAGCTCCGGAAATATATACCGCCTTCTTCTAAAAGTAAACGGAAATAATTAACTAAATACCTTCCGCTTCCATAACTTCAGTCAAGCCCTACATCTCTTTTCCAACTACCACATCATGCACTTGATGGAGGGCATGTTCTGTGGACACCTTTGCATCGTTGATCTAATTCACTAAAAAGTACCACTCATGAAAGCATTCATCTTCATTTTGTTTTTGCTAAGCTCTCTCCGCGTGTCATTTGCAGGCAACACTGATGTAGTCATTTGTGATTCAATTTCGATCAAAGGTTTTTATCACATCGTGGCTTCATCATCAGTAAATGTTGTTCTTGTCAACAGCCGCGTTCACTTTATTTATATAGAGGGAACTGCTTCGGCGATTGCTTCAGTAAAGGTGAGGCAGCAAGGGGCTACTCTTTATATTTCGAGGAAGGGAATGTCTTCTACTGGCAGAGTTTTAATCTACCTGCCTTTAGCAATTCCCTTGCAAAGCATTGAAGTGACCGACGGAGCTAAAGTTTGTTCATATGATGCAGTTAGTGGCGATACACTTGATCTTATTGCATCCAATCGGGGCTCCATCAAGATTATGACCGATGCGAATATTGTTGATAGCGATTCGAATAGCAATGGTGAAGTTCAACTTTTCGAAACCTGCAATTACTCCTTTGTGCAAACGAATGAAAATGGAGTCAGCTTTATTGAACTGAGAAAGAAAGGATACAGGGAATAATTCTGAAACCTAACAATGACAATTTTTCTCTATAAAGATTTGCAAAAAGGAATTGAAAATTTAGAAGACATAAGAAATTTTATAAAAGGAGTCCGCTGAAAATCCTTACCCAGAGTAGGCATAAAAACTTAATACACAAAACATAATTAACATGAAAAAACAATTGTTCTTCCTAATCTTAATGGGAGCTTTTATAACAGCATATTCTCAGCAGCCACTGAGCGCTTCACCACCCTTTGTTCCGGTATCAAAAGCAACTCCTGTACAATTTTCGAAAAGTCAGAATGCGAATACCGGACTAACTTATATAATCATTGATGCACCAGACCATACATTCGGCTATAATATATATATGGAAAGAAAATTAGTTATTCATCAAACTGCTATTCCTGGTGTTGCAGGCAATAACGGATTCAAAACGAAAAAAAATGCAGCAACAATAGCCCGGCTTGTCATTGAAAAACTACATAGTGGTAAAATACCGCCTGCTGTTTCTATTAGTGAAATGAAAAAACTAAATGTAATTAAATAACTCATTCTAAAAATCAAATACGATGAAAAACAAATTTTTTTACTTATCGCTACTACTCGTTGCAGCCATTACGCAGCTTCGGGCTCAAGACTCCTGGATACAAAAAAATGATGTTGGATATACTGCCCCTAATGGACCGGTTCCATGCCGTTTGGCTGTAAGTTTCAGTATCGGAAATAAGGGATATGTAGGAACAGGTTACGATTATAATTATAAAAAGGAGTTCTGGGAATATGATCCTGCTCTTAATACCTGGACCCAGAAAGCCGACTTCGCAGGTAGTGCCCGTGATTATGCTGCAGCTTTGAGTATAGGAAATAAAGGTTATATAGGATTAGGATTTGACATAACGCACACTAGTAAGAAAGATTGGTGGGAATATGATCCGGCCTTGAATTCATGGATTCAAAAAGCCGATTTTGGCGGAGTTGCCCGCTATAGTCCTACGTGTTTTACCATTGGCAATAGTGGTTATGTGGGTACTGGCTATGATAATACAAATACCTATAAAGATATCTGGAAATATAGTCAAATAAATGATACCTGGACACAAAGAGCTGACTTTGGCGGTGGAGAGCGCTGGGCGGCAGCAGGATTTAACATTTCCGGCAAGGGTTACATTGGCACAGGATATTTTAATGGAACCGAGTTTAATGATTTGTGGGAATTTGATCCTGATCTGAATAATTGGACGCAGAAAGCAAACTTCGGCGGCAATCCCAGAAGTAATGTCGTTGGGTTCAGCATTGGCAATTATGGATATATGGGAACCGGTGCCGATGGGGTGTACAACAATGACATGTGGCAATATGATCCTAACACTGATACCTGGCTGCAACGAGCTGATTATGGAGGTGGCGCGATAACTGCCGCCGTGGGGTTTAGTATCGGAAATACCGGTTATGTAGGTACTGGAATCAATCCTCTCACTTATCGCAACAGCGAGCAATTCTGGGCATTTAATCCGACCAGTAACTCATGGGAAAAGAAGGCAAATTTTGGAGGTCAGCCCAGAGATGAGGCAATAAGTTTTAGCATTGGCAATAAGGGCTATATTGGAATGGCCGGAGGGGGATTTTTTGTGGATCTCTGGGAATATGATCCTCTTACGGGTATCTGGAACCAAAAAGCAGACTTGCCTGGCTCCCCTGAATATGGTAACTGCGGTTTTAGTATTGGCAATAAAGGATATATAGGAACCGGTGTAGGCATGAATGGCTTTACAAAAGAATTTTGGGAATTTGATCCAGCAGCAAATGACTGGACACAAAAAGCTGACTTTGGGGGCAATGGCAGATACTGGGCTGTGGGATTCGGTATTGGCGATAAGGGATATATAGGAACTGGCTTTGATGATAATATGGTATACAATGATTTTTGGGAATACAACCCGGCTAATGATACATGGCTACAGAAGGCTGATTGTGGCAACAGATTTTTCTTTGCCGTGGGTTTTAGCATAGGCAACAAGGGGTATATAGGTACCGGAATTGATGAGACTTTTTATCTTTCAAATAACTTCTGGGAATACGATCCTATCACCGACATCTGGACAGAAAAATCCCCATTTGCCGGAGGTGCGAGGTTAGGAGCGGTTGGTTTCAATATTGGTACTGCTGGTTATTTGGGCACAGGCAGTGATGAATTTGGGAATACCGATGATTTTTGGGAATACAATACCTCTGAAGATAACTGGATTCAGAAAGCAAATTTCGCCGGTGCCCCACGCAGCTATGCCACCGGCTTTAGCATTGGTGCAAAAGGGTATTTAGGTACCGGCTTTGGATATGATTCAATTGGTTTTCTTAGTTTGAATGATTTTTGGGAATACACGCCTGATAATTTTACCTGCGGAATACCTGCCGGATTAACAGCCTCTAATATTTCTGCATCCTCTTCCAGGCTGAAATGGAATAATGTTCCCGGAGCCATTAGTTATAAGATTAATTATAAAGTCTCCGGGGAATCTAATTGGATTTCCATTCCTTCTCACAATACCTCAAAGAAGATATCAGGGTTAAATCCAAATACTGATTATAAGTGGCGTATAAAATCAATATGTGGAATAGCTCCCCTTATTGTTTCAGAATGGTCGCCTGTTCAAACCTTCACTACCGCTTCATTAAGGTCAGGAGAATTCGTTGATCCAGCTCTTTCTGTCGCAAATGAAATCTTAGTTTATCCTAATCCTGTTTCAACTGCTGCCACCATCCATTTTACAGTGGAGAATGACACTCATGTACTAATCGAGCTGTATGATATAGCCGGAAAGAAAATGAATACGTTGCTAAATGAAAATTTGGTGGAAGGTAGCCATGACGTAATATTTAATCGCCGGCAGCTCAGTTCAGGAACGTATCTGATAAAGATGACGGTGAATGGGTTAATACCAGTCCAAAAAATCATTCAGGTAAACTAAAGTCAAAAGAATATCAAATAATTTTTAAGGAGGTCGCCGAAAATCCTTACCAAGAGTAAGCAAAAATTCAAATCAAATCAAAATGAAAAACATGAACCAATTATTTAACGGATTTCAAATTATTGTAACAGCTTTTCTGTTGTCAATAATTGTCCCTTCTATACAAGCCAATGCCCAGGTGAATTACTTGTTTTCAGCAAGTTCAAAACCTTACATACCAGTTACAGGTGGCATATCACCACATCTTGTATCAGATTATCCGGGCGTTTGGGAAGTTGAAGATGAAGGCTTTGCCACAATACCAATTGGATTTACATTTAATTACAATGGCGAAAACTATTCAGAGGCAAATGTAGATGTGAATGGTTTTATTACTCTTGGAGGTACTTTAGATGTATTCTACAATTATCCTTACTTTAAAAACCGTCTTGCGAATGCACCACCATATAATAAAAGACCCGTAATTGCTGCCTTTTGGGATGATCTGTTGCTTCTTGATACGTTAGATCTTGTATATAAAACAACAGGCAATGCTCCGTTCAGGGTTTTCACTATTGAATGGAAACAAGCAAAATGGGTATATGAATCTCCTGACCCTGTACTTTCGATTGAGTTGAAATTATTTGAGACTACAAATATCATAGAGTTTCACTATAAAGATGAGGGCGGATTACCTGATCCGTTGTATGCCTTTGCATCCATAGGAATTACTTCCGCTTATGCTAATAGGGATTTTATTTCGCTGCAAAGCACTTCTTCAAATCCTGCTATCAGCCTTTTGCGAGCAAATGATTCTTTAGCTGTTAAACCCGCAGACAACCAAATGTACAAGTTTACGCCGGCATCACTCAACATCCCCGGGCCATTAGAAAATTCATTGAAATATACAAATAACAAAGTATCATTTCATTTGCAATCAGGAGGGTTTAACAACTATGAATATGCGATAACAGATTCATACCTGCCTCCTGCTTCAGGGACTCAAACGAATTCGCAGAATGTTACGGTGTCGTCATTATTGCCCGCCACAACTTATTATATATATGCACGCTCGAGTTTGTTAAATTTTATCTATAGTCAATGGACTTGTGATAAATTCACAACTGCCGTAAACCCCAAGACACTCCCTTATAAACAACATTTTGAAAATGTAACGGAACCATTGTACTTCCCCACTAATATGCGGCAACAGGATTTCAGCGATACCTCTTTTTGGTATGACCCTTCTCTCGGGTACTCAGCTTTTCCCTTTTTGCCTGATGCAGGCAATAGTTTGTTTTATTTTCAAATAGATTTTTTTGACGCAAATGTATGGGCATTCACTCCAGGCATTAAGCTTACTGCGGGGAAAACCTATAAATTGAAATTCAGCTATGCCTCCTTTTGGGAATATGATCCCAGTGACCCGGCGGCCCTTGAAATAAAATACGGAAAGGCATCAGGAGCTGCAGGCATGACTTCCGGTTTGCTGTTCAGCAAAAATGATATTACCAATTTCGATGCATTACATGATACTACCATTAGTTTTAGTCCAAGTAGCTCGGGCATCTATTATTTTGGGTTTCATGATATATCTCTGTTTCTGAAGAGTGCTCTTTTATTTGACAATATTTCATTGAAAGAACAAGATCTGGAAAAATCTTTTGTTCTGGATGGTAAAACAAGCAATACCGATAATCTGCTCAACTGGAAAATTAGTGATGAAGAAGCCATCTACAGCTTTGAAATGGAACGCAGTGCTGACGGGATAAATTTTACAAAAATTGGAGAGGTCAATTCTAAGGTGAATACTGATAACAGTGAAGATAAAATACAACCAATTATAAGAATACATCGAAATACAGAAGTATACTGCGATGCCAATAAAAATGATAAGCATTCCAAGGTCTTTATTGAAACTAAACCAGGTGTTGAAATACAGCGCAGTGAAGATGGAATAAACTTTTCGAAAACTATTGTAGCTGATTCAAAATCTAACGATGCAAGCTGCAACGGAAAAACGGATTTTGATTATACAGACCATCATCCAATAACCGGCACTAATTATTACCGGCTGAAACAGGTAAATAAAAATAGTTCAACAACTTATTCCAATGTTGTCATTCTTGAAAGAAACATTGGGAAACAATTGCTGGTTAGTGCTATTTATCCTGATCCTGCCAAAGATCTGATTACTGTAAAAATAGAATCGGGTAATGCAGGTGAGACGATTCTGATTGTAACAGATGCTTCAGGAAAAACTTTCATCAAAAATGCCATACAATTATCAATGGGATTAAACGATGTCCAGCTTGTTGTTAGCACTTTGGCTGCGGGCATCTATTTTTTGAAAATAGTTTGTGAGGATGGCTGCGAAAGTGAGATGAAGAAGTTTGTTAAGCAATAAAAGATGCTTAAAAGCTTTCGGGGGTAACTTCTCCGGAAAATTTTTTTAGAGTGGCGAAATATTAATCATTAAACAATAAGAAAGGAGTCCGCTGAAAATCCTTACCAAGAGTAAGCAAAAAATTAAATGAAAACTAAAATGAAAACTAAAATTATTAAAACTAACACCGTTAGCGCTCTGGTGCTGATTGCAACTCTAACACTTTCAATTATGAGTTGTCAAAAATCAGATCTTGCTTCTAACCCATTGAATAATTATGGCAGCGAAGCCAAGATTGCAACGCCGGTTGTTCCTGCAATTATTGCGGTGCCTGATGGTAACAAAGTGATATGGCATGCTTATGCAACAGGAACACAAATTTACAAGGTCACGCAAAGCACAACAGATCCCAATGTTTACCTGTGGTCATTTGTTGCTCCGTTAGCAACGTTGTATTCTGATGCAGACTACACGATTCAGGTAGGTCTTCACTATGTAGGTCCAACATGGCAAGCCACCACCGGAAAGAAGAGCGGTGAATATGTTGTAGGAACAAAACTCACATCCATTGTACAGGATGTTACAGCTGTTCCCTGGCTGCTTCTTCAGGCAGTTCCAAGTTCAGATCCGAATTACTACACTCAGGTGACCTACATTCAACGCTTATACACCGTTGGCGGATTGGCACCTACTACCGGAAATGATGCAGCCCATCTTGGTGTGCAGGATAGTATTCCTTATACCGCAGAGTATTATTTCTACGGGGCGAAATAATTCTTCAAATTGTTAAGCGTAGCTGCTTTGTGCGTAAACAAAGCAGCTACATTTTTTATTAGCCACTGTGAAGCACATTATTCCATGTAAACAATTTCATGCTTACTT
>JBBSDT010000095.1:0-9988 GCA_038240405.1 Ignavibacteria bacterium | reverse complement strand
CGGACAAGCAATTTTATTTTAACTATTCTCTTAATGAAAAGGAGAACTTAAATAAGAGGCTTGCTGATTTTGGTGTAACTACAGAGGATGAATATATAATAGTTCATCCCGGAAGCAGCGGCTCTGCAAAAGATCTGCCTGTTGAAAAACACTTCCAGTATTTAAATATGTTGTTGGATGAAATTAAAAAATACAAAATTGTCTTTACGGGACTAGAAAATGAAACTGAAATTATTAAATATATAATTGCAAACATTAAGCCTGAAAACCGTTATAACTTAATTGACCTTTCAGGACAATTAGATCTGAAAGAATTGTTGATATTAATTGATCATTCCAAATTGTTTATTTCAAACTCTACGGGACCTATACATATAGCTGGTGCCTTGAACAAGAACATTTTAGGATTTTATCCCCGCCAGAAACCAATAAATGATATTCGCTGGAAACCATTGAGTGAAAATGCAAAAATTTTAATGTTTGACCAGGTTGAAGGCACAGAGATTGAACCAAATCTTATATACAACACGGTGAAGGGGTTCCTTATCTGAGTTATTTGATATGAAATGGGATTTGTTGTAATTTAAGTTAAAATTAAACATTAACTACGGAACCCGAAAAGGTTCTTTGTAGTATTAGATTATAAATAAACCAAAATGATAAATAAAACTGTTTTAGTAATAATTTTAACATTAGTTCTTTTTAGATTTAGTTACGCTCAGGATTCTACCTCTGCTGACTTTAGAAAAATGTCTCAGAATGCCTTTAAAATTGGGGAAAAGCTTACTTTTGAATTAAATTATGGATTTGTAACAGCTGGCGAAGCTGTAATGGAAATTGATCCGGTATTCCAAACGATTAATGCCAGGAAATGTTATGATATAAGGTTTTTTGTCAAATCCACCTCAAGCTTTGATTGGGTGTACAAAGTAGATGATTTTTACAGAACATATATTGATGTGGAAGGACTATTTCCCTGGCGATTTGAGCAGCACATTAAAGAAGGAAATTATCAAAGGGACTTCGAAGCAATATTCGACCAGCAGAACCTTAAGGCAAAGACTTATACAGGTGAAAAAGATCCTAAAAAATTTGAAGGTGAATTCAGTATTCCGAAATATGTTCAGGATGCGATGAGTGCATTTTATTTCTCCAGGACTTTTGATTATAACAAAATGAAAGAAGGAGATATCACAACCGTTCAGAACTTCTATAAAGATCAGACTTATCCCTTACAGGTCAAATATGAGGGGAAGGAAACGATTGAAGTCCCGGCAGGGGAATTCAGATGTGTAAAAGTGGAACCACTTGTGCAGGAAGGGGGTCTATTTAAGAGTGAAGGCTCAATATTGATCTGGATGACTGATGACGACAGAAAAATGCCTGTTAAGGTTAAGACTAAGGTCCTTATAGGCTCAATAGATGCAGATTTAAGCGAATACAAAGGACTGGCAGGTCCTTTAAATTCAAAGAAGTAACCTTCTTCAAAAAATAACTACAAATATCTGGCGAAATCTAAAAAGAATTTCAAAAGTCCGGGATATCTACTTTAAATATAAAAAATATCCTGAAGATTTTTGAACTTTGAGCTTGAGTTGAGTTCTTATCTTTGAAGTCTATATACAAAATGGAAATTTCAGAATTATTTTATTCAATTCAGGGAGAGGGCAAAAGAAGTGGTTGCCCTTCTTTCTTTATAAGGACTAATTACTGCAATTTACGATGTAAATTCAAAAGTGGAAATCTTTGTGATACAGCATATACAAGCTGGTTTCCTCTTGATGAAAAGAATTTAGGAGACAAAGCAGTTAATTTTATTGTTGATGAATATAAAAAAATTAACTGCCGGGATGTTGTTATATCCGGCGGCGAGCCAACTATATATCCTGATGAATTGGAATTTCTTTGCGGTGAATTAAAGAAAACTAACAAAGAAATTTTCATTACAATTGAATCAAACGGAACTTCCATTGGAGATTTTGTTAATTATATTGATATGATGAGCATAAGTCCAAAATTAAAATCTTCAATCCCTTACAACACGGAATACGAAAAGATGCATAGCAAAAACAGATTCAATCCCGATGTATTTCGTAAATATAATTCTCTTAAACAAAACTGTGCCATAGACATACAATGGAAATTTGTTTTTACAGGATTAGAAGATATAGTTGAAATACTTGCACTTCAAATGCAGGTCGAATTTGAAAATAAAGATGTTTACCTCATGCCGGAAGGAATCTCTGAAGAAGATCTGAAAAGAAACAGATTAATGACTATTGAAGCTTGTAAGAAATTTGATTTCAATTATACAGACAGAATTCATATAATTGTTTGGGGCAATAAGCGCGGGATATGATTTTTAATTAAATTCTGATGGTTAAAGGTAATATAGATTAAAAGCTGTATGAAAAATTCAGATAGTTTATTCTTTCGGAAGAAGAATAATTTACAATTGAATTCCTTAGAATTTTACTCTTTGAATTCATAAAATAATAATTTATCAGATCTGTTGCAGCGAGCGAGATAAGTAAACCAGTAGTGCTGATACTGTTGCTATAACTGTCTGTTCTTTCACTTTGATTAAATAAATTATTTTTTGCGTTTGTAATAGGCTTTCTGAGTGAATAAATTAAAGCTGCACTGCCTGCACCAACAAACATTCCTCCTAAAATATCAGATGGATAATGCACTCCGAGGTATATTCTTCCAAGCGAAACAATCACTGCATAAGTAAAAAGTCCGCTTATCAGCATCGGCTTATCCGGATATCGTAAAGTAAGTAAGGTTGCTATTGTAAAGGCTCCTGATGCATGTCCAGAGGGAAACGAATATGTACCTCTGACGGAATTTGTATCTGTAAAATATACTTTATTGAGAGTTCTGAATGGCCTGTTTCTTTTAAAAGTATATTTGAACGCCTGGGTAACAAATTCATTCGTAATTTCGGATAGAGCTAAAAGTACTGCAGAGCTTTCATCATATGGATTTTTGTTTATTCTTGAAGTAATGTATAACCCGATCGGAGCGCCTATGGAGGCCGGAACAAAAGAGGCATTGGTTACATTTATAAATGTATTTACAAACTTGTTTTGAATATTATTGACAGATCTGAACACTCTTATATCGAGGTTGTTCTCATTATAGCGGGTGGTATCGCGGGTTGTTGAGCTTCTGTACTGAGCAAAAGCATTTGTAGCCGGAAAAATAGCAATAAATAAGAGGAGTACAAATTTCTGCATATTTACTTAAAGGCTCCTTAACGCTTTCCCGATATCTTCAATTAAATCTTCTTTATCCTCAATGCCAACAGACAATCTGACGAGACCGTCGGTTAACCCGAATTTTTCTCTGAGTTCTTTAGGAACGCTGCCATGAGTCATTGAAACCGGATGGCAGACCAGGGATTCAACTCCTCCTAAGGATTCAGCAATTTGAAATATTTCGAGTGAATTACAGAATGAAATTGCTTTCTCAAATGAACCCAGCTCCAATGAAATGATTCCTCCAAAGCCGCGCATTTGAGTCTTAGCAAGTTCAAATTGCGGATGCGATTTTAATCCCGGATAATAAAGCTTATGTATTTTTTCTTCTTTGAGTAAAACTTCGCAAATTGCGATCGCGTTGTCATTGTGATCCCTCATTCTCTGAGAAAGAGTTTTAGTAGACCTGAGTATTAACCAGCAATCAAAAGGAGATGGTACGGCTCCGATCCCATTTTGTAAGAACTTTAACCTTTCAGCGATCTTCTCATCCGATGTTACCAGGCAGCCCCCGATGACATCACTGTGGCCGTTAATATATTTTGTAGAACTATGAAGGACAACATCAATCCCAAAGTCTAATGGATTCTGATAGAATGGGCTCATAAAAGTATTGTCAACACAGGTAATAATATTCTTTGATTTAGCCAGCTCGTTTAATTTTTTTAAATCAGTAATATTAAGCATTGGATTGGTCGGTGTTTCAATGTAAATAAATTTCGTATTTTGTTTGACAGCATCACTTAAACCATTAAAATTAGATGTGTCAACGTAGGAAAATTCGAGCCCGTAGTTTTTTATTACCTGTTCAAATAGTCTGTAAGTTCCGCCATAAACATTATCAGTGCATATGATGTGATCCCCGGGCTTAAATAAAGCAATGATTGCCTGAACAGCTGACATCCCTGAAGCAAAACAAAATCCATACTTGCCGTTTTCAAGTGCTGCAAGATTTTGTTCAAGCGCTGTTCGGGTTGGATTGATTGTTCTTCCATAATCATAACCCTTGGATTCTCCTAGTTTTGAGTTTGAATAGGTTGACGTCTGGAAAATGGGTGTAATTACTGCTCCGGTCGTTTCTTCTGGATGTTGCCCCGAGTGAATTTGTTTGGTTGAAAACTTCATCTAATTTTTATGTATCCTCTCAGACAAAATGTCAATTAAAGATATTATTTAATTTTTAAAATGTTATAAGTTAATCAAGATATGTTAAACAAAATCAAGGATATCATACCTTGTCAAAATTCCTTTTATATCTCCGTGCTGGGAAATCAGTACAGCGTTTTCCTTGTGAAGTATATCCAATGCTTTTGGAAAAAAAGTATCAAAATCAATTGTCGGAAGCTTCTTTTCCATTACCTGTTTTACATCTTTCCCGGAAATAGTTCTGTCATTAATTACTTTTTCAATTATCTTCGACTCCCGTATTGAACCGACACATTCAGTCCCTTCAATAACCGGAATATTGGAAAGATTGTATTTATCCATTAGTTCAAGTGCTTCGAAAACTTTATTCGTGCTTTTCACGGATACCAATCCGGGAACACCTGTTGACCGCTTTGTTTGAAACACCTGCCCGACTACTAAATTGTCCGCTTTCAATAATCTTTTTTCCCTTAACCATTCGTCTGAATGATATTTAGATAAATATCTTTCACCCGTATCGCAAACTATGAAAACTATTATTGCATTCTCATCTGCTTTCTTTGCGACTTCCAAAGCTGCATAAGCAATGGTACCTGTAGACCCTCCGCAAAATATCCCTTCTTCTTTTGAAAGAAGACGGCACATTTCGACTGCATCTTTGTCGTTTACATTTATAATTTCGTCTATGTATTCCAGCTTCACATTATCCGGCATAACATCCTGTCCTATGCCTTCAATAAGATAGGGAATTGGTTCCGGAGTTGTCCCCGTTTCCTTTACAACTTTGAAGATTGAACCATAAGGATCAGCGCCGATAACTTTAATATTCGAAAGCTTTTCTTTTAAATATTTTCCTGCTCCGGTTACAGTTCCGCCTGTTCCTACACCTGAAACAAAATGAGTAATTCTTCCATCAGTGTCATTCCATATTTCCGGACCGGTTGTTTTATAATGTGCTTCAGGATTAGCGGGATTGGAATATTGATAAGGAAAAAATGAGTTGGGTATTTCTTCAGATAATTTTCTTGCAACACTTACGTAATGTTCCGGTTCACCGAATTTTGCAGTCATTGGTTGAATTACTACTTCCGCACCCAGAGCCTTAAGATAATTTCCTTTTTCTTTAGATGCCTTCTCCGTCATTACAAAAATTGTTTTATATCCTTTGAGTGAAGCAACAAGAGCCAAGCCAATTCCCGTATTTCCGCTCGTAGCTTCAATTATTGTTCCTCCCGGTTTGAGCTTACCTTCACGCTCAGCAGCTTCTATCATTGATAAACCGATTCTGTCTTTAACACTTCCTCCCGGATTAAGAGATTCGAGCTTTGCAAACACCGTTGCCTTCATTCCTTTTGTTAGTTTGTTCAATTTCACCAAAGGAGTGTTCCCGATCAGTTCCAGTACGTTGTTGTAATATTTCATTTAAAATTATTTTTGAGAACTGCGAAATTTATTTTTACCCGCCATTGCGGAATAATTGCAACATAAACTTTTTAAGGGAAAATAAATCAGATTTCTAAAACCGTACTAATCCTCTTGAGCCGGATACTTATTGTGATCTCATCAAAGGGAAAAATATCACGTCCCTGATAGAATGCGAATTTGTTAGTAACATTACCAATCTGTCGACTCCCATACCCACGCCTGTTGTCGGGGGCATTCCAACTTCAATAGCCTTCAGAAAATCTTCATCCAGAGGATGTGTCTCTTCTTCGCCTCCGCGTCCGCGTTCAACCTGCTCTTCTAAAAGCTTTCGCTGAAGTATGGGATCGTTTAATTCAGTGTAAGAGTTACCGAGTTCCCATTTATTAATATATGGTTCAAATCTTTCCGCCAATACTACTTCCTCAGCATCTTCTTTCATCTCTGCAAGCTTACCGGGAGAATATTCTCTAAGAGGCTTGCATAACGGAGTCGTATCAATTGGAAAGTCATATACAAATACAGGTTGAATCAGTTCACCTTCGCACAATTCCTCGAATAAATTTGCAATCAACAAGCCTTTGCTGTGTGAAATTTTCCTATCGAAATTAATATTGTTTGAAATCATGTATTTTATGATTTCATCTTTTTTCAAACTCATTATCTCAATACCGGTTTTCTGTTTAATCAAATCCAGCATCTTTAAGCGTTTCCAGGGTCTTTTAAAATCAAGTTCGGCTTCTCCGTAAATAATCTTCGTGGTTCCGTGAATATCAATGCAAGTCTGTTCCACAACCTCTTCAAATAAATTCATACTGTCAAAATAATCTCCGTACGCCTGATACCATTCAACCTGTGTAAATTCAGGATTATGTGTTCTGTCTATTCCTTCATTCCGGAAATCCTTGACAAATTCATATACCCGGTTGAATCCACCAACGATTAATCTCTTTAAATAAAGTTCATTCGAAATTCTCAGATACAAATCTATATCAAGTGCATTATGATGAGTTATAAAGGGCTGGGCATTCGCACCGCCATAAATTGTTTGCAGTGTAGGTGTTTCTACTTCAAAGAATTCATGCTTTTCTAATGTTCTTTTTATTGACTGGATAATTTTTGTTCGCTTGATGAAAGTATCTTTAACATTATCATTAACAATCAAATCAATGTACCGCTGCCTGTATCTCAGCTCGACATCTGCAAATGCATCGTATATGATTTTCTCTCCGCTTTCAGTAACTTCTTCTTTAACAACAGGCAGAGGATGGATGGACTTGGTTAGCAGGGTATATGAAGTTGCATGAATGGAAACTTCTCCTGTCTTCGTTCTGAATACATATCCTTTCACTCCAATTATATCGCCTATATCAAGAAGCTTAAAAATATTATAGGATTCTTCCCCGATATCATCCTTGCGAATATAAATCTGAATTTTTCCTTCACCATCTTTGATATGACAAAAAGTTGCCTTTCCCATTTTTCGAATAGCCATAATCCTGCCTGCAACGGAGACTGGATTTTTTTTACGCTCATCCCGGTCTTCATCTGTTTGCGGATCAATAAAGCTTTCAATAATTTCTTTTGAATTATTTGTAACATCATAACGGTGAGGGTAAGGATCGATGCCCTGTTCACGGATCTGTTCTAATTCTTCTAACCTTCTTTGGATTAAATCGTTTTGTTCAGACAATAAATTTTTCCCTTTAGATATATTATATTTAATTTCGGTATATTACCACCTAAAATATTTAACTGTGTATTACATTTACTGGGAAACCAGCCCGATTAAGTAATCTGAACAACCCTAGCTTACAGATAGAAAAGTTCTTCCATTTAGATATCTCTTTTCTTAAAATTTTTCTTTTCATTTACCTTGCGATTTCCCTTTGAATTTTTTTTCCCGTCACTAACATAATCTTTCTTATATTTTTTCTTTTCACCTGTTTTGCCATTTCCCCGAAAATCCTTCTTTTCATCACTAACACCGTATTTTTTGAAACTTTTTTTTACATTTAACTTGCGGTCTTTTTTAAAATCTTTCTTTCCATGAGTAACGTTAGCTTTCTTGAAATTTTTAGTATTATTACGATTAATTTTTTTTTTAACGTCTTCGTCAAAATCACCTTTCTCTACTACCTGCACATCTTTTTTCTGATATTTTTTGGACTTTCTCCTGTCAATACTCTTAAATTCTCTTCGACCGTTTTTCTTATAACTGTTGTTGCTCCTTACCAGAGGGGATTTTGATGCAGCTGATGGTGGTTTATTAGCAATTGAAGTTAACCGCATAACCTCTTCTGCCGTTAGCTTTCTCCATTCACCATCTCTCAGCGAATCCAGCTTCATTCCCGCATACTCAATTCTTTTGAGATCTCTCACGAAATAGCCATAATGCTCGAACATATTCCTCACCTGCCTGTTGCGGCCTTCATATATTGAAATATACAAACTTTGGAAATCATTTTTTTTAACGAACCTTATTTTACAGGGAGCAGTTTTTCTTTGCTCTAAATTTACCCCTGCTTCCAATTTCAATCTATGCTTTTCTTCCAGGGGTTTGGAAAGTGTAACGAAGTAAGTTTTGTAAATTTCACTTCCGGGATGCATCAGCTTATTGGCAAGCTCTCCGTCATTAGTTAATAGCAAAAGACCTGTTGTATTATAATCGAGCCGGCCCACCGGAAAAATTTTTTCTTTTAATTTAATCAGGTCTATGACCGTAGTTCTGTGCTTCTCATCAGAGACGGAAGTTATGACTCCTGAAGGCTTATTTAATATTATATAAATTTTTTTTGTTGAAGTACGAACATTTTCCCCGTCGACTTTCACTTTATCTCTTTCGGGTTCTATCTTATGCCCCAGCTCAACTATCGTATTATCATTAACGGTGACTCTGCCTTGTAAAATCATTTCATCGATTTTTCTGCGGGAAGAAAATCCGTTTGAAGCAATAAACTTATTTAAGCGAACTAATTCCATTTAAATCTCTGTACCGTTTTCATTTTCATTCATATTATTTTTTTCTGATAAATCATGTAAATCCGGTTTCTGAGTCCTTTCCGATTCGTCCGGAATATTTTCTTCAATTTCATTTGCTTCACCGTTTGAAATTAATTCAAGCTGTTGACTTATTTCATGTTCTTTATATATCTCGGGGTGGTTGACTGAATTGAACAGTTCAATATCGGCCTCGGTAATGCCTTCAATCTCCTGATTTTTTAGAATTTCATTAATCTCCTTAAGCTTTGGCAGATCTTCAAGGGAATTCAACCCCAGTACTTTAAGGAAGGTCTTGGTTGTTGCATATAATATCGGTCTGCCCGGTGTTTCGGCTCTTCCCTTTATAGTAATCATATCTTTTTCCAATAAGGAATTAACTATATAATCTACATTAACTCCCCGGATAAATTCCATCTCAGAACGTGTAATAGGCTGCTTATAAGCAATTATTGCTAACGTTTCAAGCGCTGATTGTGATAATTTTTTCTTTTGCTTTTCTTCTATAAGCTTTCCGACAAATCTTCCATATTCTTTTTTTGTTGAGAACGAAAATCCACCTGCAATTCGGGTAATTTCAAACGAGTTATTGCCAACCTGGTATTCCCGATTTAAAATTTCTATTGATTCTTCTATTTCTTGAAGGCTTATGTGCAATCCGCTTTTATCGACAATATCTTTTATTTGTCGGGAAGAAATTTCCTCCTCGGATGCAAAAATCAGGGATTCAACAATTCCTTTTAATTCAGGACTTATCATCATGTTTATTTTGAATAATATTTTTGTTCAGCCTTATCAGAAATCTTTTCATGTCATTTTCAATAATTGTGATTTCTAAAACACCTTCGAGAGCAAGCTGGAGAATTGCTAAAAAGATGCAAATGATGCGAAGCTTTTCTTCAATAGAATAAACCAATTCAATAAATTCAATCTCATTTTTTTCATTAAGGACTTTCAATAAAAATTCTCTTTGATTCTCAGGAGTAATATCAAGAAGTTCTATTGGATGAACTACTTCTTTTCGGATACTTGATATGGCACTCTTATATGATTTAATAAGATTAAAGATGGTAACGTTTTTCAGGCTTGGATCATTTTCCAGTTCCTTTTCAGTTTCCCTGTAATCATTTTCAAAATTATTTCTATAGATTCTTTTT
>JBBSDT010000094.1:0-10003 GCA_038240405.1 Ignavibacteria bacterium | reverse complement strand
TTGTAATATTGCTCTTAATTTGTTAAAATGATGCTGTTTCATAATCTGACTCCCTTCTAAATATTATTAATTTAAAGAGTCAGATTTTATTTTTTAATTCAATTTTTTTGTCGTGTACAGAGTTGTGTATTGTGTATTGTGTATTGTGTATTGTGTATTGTGTATTGTGTATTGTGTATTGTGTATTGTGTATTGTGTATTGTGGATTGTGGATTGTGGATTGTGGATTGTGGATTGTGGATTGTGGATTGTGGATTGTGGATTGTGGATGTTAGTTGGTAAGAGTATAGTTAAATTTTTAAATACATTTTTTCAATTTCGTTTCTGAATTTTTCTTCAACAAATTTTCTTTTTATCTTCATTGTCGGCGTAAGCTCGCCACCTTCAATACTGAAAGGCTCTGAAAGTAATGTGAACTTTCTGACTCGTTCATAATTTGAAAAATCCTTCTGAAGATTATTAATATCATTTTGAATAAGTTTAAGAAGGTTCGTATTATTCAGAAGTTCTCTATAGGAATTACATTTAATATTTTTTTCTTCTGCATATCTTAAAAGCTCTTTCTTATCCGGGACTATCAAACCGGTCATGTACATTTTCCCGTCTCCGATAACAAGTATATTTTCCACATAATTAAGCTGCATTATCAAATCTTCGATTTGTGTTGGGGAAACATATTTGCCTCCGGAAGTTTTTATCAGAGACTTCTTTCTGTCTATGATTCTAAGATAACCGTCTTTATCTATTGCGCCAATATCCCCTGTATGCAGCCACCCATTTACGATTGTCTCATTTGTACATTTCTCATCCCTGTAATATCCTTTCATTATTAAATCCCCTTTTACCAGAATTTCATTTTCCGAACTTAATTTTATCTCAACTCCATCCAGAGCCTTGCCCACTGTTCCGTATTTATTCTTGTCCGGCAAGTTTACTGAAATTACAGGCGACGCCTCGGTCATTCCATAGCCTTCCAGTATCGTTATGCCGATTTTTTCGAAGAAAATTCCGATGGATTTATTCAAGGCGCCTCCTCCTGAAACAAAAAATCTCAAGCGGCTTCCGGTTTTCTGACGAATTTTTTTATAAACGAGCTGATTCGCTATTTTCCATTTCAAACTGTTTTTTGATATACTTTTTTCTTCGGCTACTTTTATAGCCCGGTTAAATATTTTTTTTTGTACTCCGTCTTTCATATCTTCCCCGCTTCTTATAAGCTTTGCGTATATTTTATCGAGCAACCTTGGAACTGTAATTACAATTGTCGGATGAACTTCGGAAAGCTGTTTGGATAAAGTTTCGATATTCTGTGCATAATAAATTTTTGCACCGCTAAAGAGCGCCAGATAATATCCTGCAGTTCTTTCATATGCATGGGAATAAGGAAGATATGAGAGAAATGTGTCATTTTCATTTATTGTAAGAACCTTTTGACATGCTAAAACATTCGAGCAAATATTCATGTGAGACAGCATGACGCCTTTTGGCGTGCCGGTAGTTCCGGAAGTATAAATAATAGTAACGAGATCATCTTTATGAATTTCCGAGGATAATTTGTTTAAAATTTTCCAGCCATCGCTTAAGATAAAATTATTTCTAAGCTTTAAAATATTGTCATATAATATTATGCTGTTATCGTTATACTTTTCCGCGTTAAGCTTTTTGAGGGAGATAATTATTTTAAGCTCCTGTAATTCATTTCTGAGATGTAAAACTTTTTCAAGCAATAACGATGAGGAAACAAAAACAGCTTTAGATTCCGAATCGCGCAATATATACCTGATTTGCGGAACGGATAGCGAAGGGTATACTGGAATTGAAATCAATTTCAAAAACATACAGGCAAAATCTATCACTATCCACTCCACGCAGTTTTCGGAAATAATTGCTACTTTATCCCCTGCTTTCAATCCTGATTTCTGAAAGTATTCGATTACAGAAGCCAGTTGACTAACAAGATCCCTGTTTTTAAAAGGAATATATTCATCATCTTCTTTAGTAAAAAAGATGTCATTTCCCAGAGGACGTTCTTCTAAATGTTTAAGCAATAATTGTGTTAAAGTATTTTCCATTACAAGGAGTTTCTTTTAACTTATATCAAATAATATCATAACATAAGGAAGTAATTTCTATGACATTAATTACCTTCAACTTCGGACAAGTTTACCAGTGGTTACAAACCAGACGAATTTAAGAATTATTTCTTTATTCTATTTTCCATATTTTAGCTCTTTCAAAATAAAAATTAAATTAGGAATATGCCTCTCAAAGATCCAATAATTGCTGAACTTCAGCATGAAGCTGCAAATACAAGAAAAATGCTCGAACGTGTACCGGAAGATAAACATTCATGGAAACCCCATGAAAAATCAATGACACTCGGACGTCTTGCTTCTCATGTCGCTGAACTTCCAATGTGGGTTGTAAATACAGTTGAGAATGATGAACTCGATTTTGCAAAGGGAGAATATAAGCCTTTTTTCGCGGAAACTAATAAAGAACTATTAAAAACTTTTGATGATAGTATTTCCAAATCTATTGAAGCTCTGAAAAAAGCAACCGATGAAAATCTGATGGGAAATTGGAAATTAAGATCCGGGGACCAGGTGTATTTTGAAATGCCACGGGTAGCAGTAATCAGGGCCATGGTTCTCAGTCATCTTATACATCACAGAGGGCAGCTATCAGTATATCTAAGGCTGCAGGAAGTTCCACTTCCAAGCGTGTACGGACCAACAGCTGATGAAAGCATGTAGGCTTTTATTCCAATTAAGTTTTTATACTTCCAAAAGTTTAACTATTTCCCTTGCAACGTAAGGAGATAAAGCTATTCCCATTCCATTACATGACAATGCGAAGGTTATTTTATCAGAAATTTTCTTAATCTCCGGTTCTTTTGAATAATTAAATCCCATTATGCCTGACCAGGTATAATCAATTTCGTACTTCTGACCTGGCAGGATCATATTATCTAATTTTTCCTTCAAGTCATTTATAATTTTATTGTTTGACTCAAACTCAGTTGTCGTTTCTTTCTCAAATTCCAGATTTCTTCCACCTCCGAAAATAATTCTATTCTCATAATTCCTGAAATAATAAAATCCTTCATCAAAATGGAATACTCCTTTAAATTTTAGTTCCATAACAGGCTTCGTAATCAAGACCTGTCCTCTTGCAGGTACAATATCCATTTCAGGAAATATTCCAGGAGTAAACGCATTTGTACAAATAATAGCAGATCTGCAACTAAAATAAATCTTTTCCCGGTTGTCTCCTGTATCTACCGCCACCCTTACACATTTCTCATTATCATCAACTGATGTGACTTTGCATCCGTTAATTATTTTAATTCCTAACGATGTAGAATATTCAATAAGAGAGGACATCATTTTTCCGGTATCAATCTGTGATTCATATGGACTGTAAACCAGTGATTTGACAATTTCCTCATCGAATCCAAAATCCTTAATTTTTTCATTCTTAATTTCAAAAGCGCTTTTCCTGAAAATACGGGTAAGCTTATTGTTTACAAAATCAATCTTTTCAACTGATGGAAAATGTTTTCTGTCAATAAGTTCGTATCCGCCATAATTTAAATATCCGGTTTTATTATCTCCCAATCTTTTTCTTAATATTTTTATTCCCTCATATCTTTTCTCTACCAGTGAAATTGTTTCATTTTCTCCAATCCTTTCTAAATTAGACAGGATTTCCGTTAAGCTTCCAAAGCATGCAAAACCGGCGTTCCTTGTACTGGCTCCGGTAGGAAAAATTCCTTTTTCAAGTACGAGCACAGTTTTTTCTGAATCTCTTTCTTTTATCTCACATGCTGTAGAAAGACCAAGAATGCCGCTTCCAATTATTATGAAATCGTAATTCAGAAATGAATTTTTTTCCCAAAAAGAAAGCATGGTCTAATCAATTAGCAATGTTCAATGTAATATGGAAAATTTATAATTATTTTAGTGTCATCGGCTTCATCGATAAAAGTTGTGCATAATAAATAAGATTCCGTGCCATGTTTTTTGCCATTAATTTAGTAGCTTCGTTCGCCAGCCTTTTTGCCCGGTCTTCCTTTACATCTCCTCCTACTTCGCCTACCCAATAGGCTGAGCTTTCCGGAGGAAACGTGAATCCTAAAAATGTCATTACCATCATTATTGTTCCTAATGTTGACAAAGCGCCATCTTCACTTCCTGTTATAACTATTCCGGCTATTTTATTATACAACGCGCTTCTGCCTTCTTTATGATATTCTTCATCAAGTGCATCCATTCTTTCGATGATACGCTGCATTAAGCTTGACCTTCCTCCCCACCAGATAGGTGTAGCAAAAATAACAATATCAGCAGCTTTAAGCTTAACAACAATATCAGGCCAGTCATCATTGTCACTTTCTTTGAATTCAAGACCAACAGGAATATTTTTGTCGGAGATACGGATGACTTCAGATTCTATCTTTCCAAACTCATTCATAAATTTTAAAACCAGCTCTGAAAGCTCGCCTGTGTTTGAAATTTCATTTTCATGTTTAAGCGAGCAGTTAAAGACGAGAACTTTTGTCATTGTTTCCGGAGACGGCATTTCGCACGCCATGCATGCCTTTGGTTTATACATATAGTTTATTTAGTTAATTATTAACATTATTTCAATTATTTTTTAGATGTGAGTGCAAGCTTAATACCAAGCATAATTAATATGATCCCTGTAAACTTTTCCTGAATATTCAAAAATTTCCGGTTTTTTTTAATAATGTGTTTGGTCTTTCCGAGAATAAATGCAACTACTATTAGTATCAGGCAGCCCTGTAAATCAAACCAGAACCCAAGTGTTAAAAGCTGGATTTTAAATAAAGGTGAGGAAGGATCAATGAATTGCGGAAGAAATGAAAGAAAAAATATTGCAACCTTTGGATTGAGTGCATTTGTGATCATCCCTTGTTTCAGCAATTTCCATTTATTAATTGAAGGGAGAGTTTCGAAGGACCTGTCAAAACCCGAATGTGATGTAAGCGCCTTAATCCCGAGATAAATAAGATATCCCGCTCCTGCAAATTTTATTATTCCAAAGAGAAATGCTGATTCTGTAATAATGAATGATAACCCAAGTAACGCTGCTATAATGTGAACGAGACAACCTACGAATACACCCAGCGCAGAAAATATTCCAGCTTTGGTGCCTTGTGATATGCTCCTTGATGCTACAAAGATCATATCATTGCCCGGGGTAAGATTTAGCAATAAAGAAGCGATAAAGAATAAATAAAGATTTTGTGTGTCAAACATTAACTAAGAATATATTTGATGAAAAAACGCAAACTTATATTTTCTACTTTTGACAATTGTTGGTCAATAAAAATTTACTTTCAGTTTTGTATTCCCAAGCTGGGGCTTGGGAATAAGAAGAGGCAAACCAGTTTTGTATTCCCTGGCAGGGACCTGGAAATAAGAAGAGGCAAAAAGAAGTTGAGCTAAAGCTTCACACATACATTCTTTGCCTCGGTAAAAAACCTTAATGCTTCTGATCCGCCTTCTCTTCCTATCCCGGAATTTTTCATTCCTCCGAAGGGAGTACGCAGATCTCTGAACATCCAGCAATTGATCCAGACAATTCCGGTTTTGATTTTCGAAGCAAGCTTATGTGCCCGCGTAAGATTTTCCGTCCAGATGATTGAGGCAAGTCCGTATTCTGTTGAGTTTGCCATCATCAGAACTTCTTCTTCAGTTTCAAAGGGCGTTAAGGTAACAACGGGACCGAAAATTTCTTCCTGATTCGTTTTGCAGTTATACGCCAGTCCTTCAATAACAGTGGGATCAATAAACCAGCCGTCTTTGCACCTTCCTTCGATATTAACAGGTCTGCCTCCGCATAGGACCTTTCCTCCTTCATTAATAGCGAGGTTAATGTAATATAAGATTTTATCGTAATGCTGATGCGATACTATTGCACCTAAATCAGAGTTTTCTTTTAAAGGATCTCCGACCTTTAATTTCTTAACTCTTGCGACAAAATCTTTTTTGAATTTGTCATAAATATTTCTTTCTATAAATATCCTAGAGCCGCATAAACATATTTCGCCCTGATTTCGGAAAGACGATTGAACTGTTGTTTCGAGCATTTCCTCATACTTACAATCCGCAAAAATTATGTTAGGATTTTTTCCCCCAAGTTCCAGGGAAAGTTTTTTTAACATTGGAGCAGCTATTTTTGAAATCTCAATTCCCGTCTTAGTGCCGCCGGTAAAGGTAATTGCTTTTATTTTAGGATGTGAAACTATAGCTGCTCCTGCTTTATGACCATAGCCCTGAATAATATTTAATACTCCCTCCGGTAATTTTGCTTCGATGCAGATTTCTGAAAGCTTAAAAGCTGTAAGAGGGGTTATTTCTGACGGCTTTGCAATCACACAATTTCCGGCGGCAAGCGCAGGAGCAATTTTCCAGGAGAATAAATAAAGTGGAAGGTTCCACGGAGATATTGCACCCACAATTCCGAGAGGCTGTCTCAGAGTATAATTCAATGCAACATTATCAGTCATGTGTGACTCGCTTGAAAACTGGGTTATGGCAGATGCAAAGAATTCGAAATTCTTAATTGCCCTAGGTATATCAACAGTCTTAGAAAGCCACAAGGGTTTTCCGGTATCCATAGTTTCAAAATGAGCAAATTCGTCGAGATTTTTTCTAATTAATTCTGCAATTTTCATAAGATAATCCGATCGTGTTTCAACCGTCAGGTTTGACCAGTTCGAAAAAGCTTTTTCTGCCGACTTGACCGCAAGCTCAACATCTTCTGAATTTGAATCAGGAAGCATGGTAAAAACTTCACCTGTGGCAGGATTGTAATCGTTTATATAATTATTCGAATAAGGTGTGGTTAAAATCCCGTTTATATAGTTCTTAAGCTTTTCCATTTTCTGTGGTTATTATTAGCTCTCTTTATTTTTATTCAACTGATTCCATTATCGTTCTGAATACGACAAACTTATCCCTGTATTTTTCTGAATGCTCTGCCTGGAATGCCGGAGCAAAATTGGTTATATATTTCTCATAATCATCCATTGAACGGAAAAAGTACTGGAGTGAATATGTATTTCCCTCATCCGATTTAATTTTATAAAATTTGTTCTCGATGAATAATCCCGTTCTAAGTATATCCGGAATATGTTTTGTTTTCATCCATTCGAGCCATTCATCATGAACGGAATCATCTATATTTATTGTTACGTTGTAAAGAATCATTTTAGTTTGTCAAATTTTACCAAAATTTATATTACAGGCATGCGGTCCTTCCCCCATCAACAGTAACATTGATTCCATTTATATAACCGGCGTAAGGAGAAGCAAGAAAAGTTGCAGCGTAAGCAATTTCTTCCGGTTCTGCGAATCGTCCTGCAGGAATTTCTTTTATCCCTTCTTTCTGAATCTCTTCAATAGGTTTACCGGATGAATTTGCCCGGCTTTCAAAAATGGTATTTAATCTTCCGGTCCTGGTAGATCCTGGTAAAATATTATTCACGGTAATACCGAAACCTCCGAGCTCAGATGCCAGTGTCTTGGACCAGCTAGCAACTGCCCCTCTGATGGTATTAGAAACACCAAGGCCTTTTATCGGCTGTCTGACAGAAGTGGAAATAATATTAATTATTCTTCCGAAGGCTTCATTCTTCATTCCCTCCACTACAGATTGGACAAGAATATGATTGCATATCAGGTGATTCGAAAATGCTTTAATAAATTCGGATGTATCGGCAGTTACTGCATCACCTGATTTAGGTCCTCCGGTATTGTTAACTAAAATATGTACAGGCGGACTTTCGGAAATGAAATTATGAAGTTTTTTACGCAAAGTTTCCGGTTCCGAAAAATCTGCAACGATAAAATTATGATTCTGCTTTTTCGTCGTAGGCATTTCCCTTAATACTTTACGCAGTAATTCTTCATTTCGAGCAATCAGAACAACGCTTGCTCCTGATGCTGCAAATTGCACCGCAATTGCTTTTCCTATTCCCTGTGAGCTTCCGCAAACAATTGCTCTTTTGTTAGACAAATCTATATTCATATTCTTATAAAATGCTTAAGTCAGAACAATAATTAAAACCCAATTTTATTTTCAATTCCTCCGGAAGTTCAGGCAACGCCGAACGCGGAATTAAATAGGTTGACAGGTCGAATAAGTCTTTAAATACTTTATGCTTCTCCGCAGTTTGCATGAGATAGTAGTGGCCGGAAGATCCCCCGGTTCCAACCTTTGCACCGATCATTCTATGCACCATCAGTGCATGCTTATATCTCCAGGTTGTGAAAAGTTCGTCTATATCAACCAGATATGTGAGCAAGCGAAACGGAAGGTGAAGAATCGGCTCATCCCTGTACAAATTAATAAACAATGCCGCCAGAGTGGATTTATACGAAAGCCTTCTCAAACCCTGTCTTACAAATTCATTGTGCTTGTTTTCATCCAGCAAAGCTTCGAATTTTTCTTTGGTGTTTTCAAATTCCTTGAGCTGTTTATTTCTTTTCTCATCGGTCAGGCTCGGATTAGTTAATATTATCTGTTTTTCATTTTCAATCATATCAGCTATTGAATTCTTGTACAGAGACCAGAAATCAAATGTGTCTATTTTTAAAAAAGGAATTCTTAACAGCCATTTATCAATTGCTTCAAATAACGAAATAGTGTTTTGAGAATCTATGAGCATTTTCTGATGCTCATCAGAAACAAGTGAATAATAATTTTTATTATCAAACTTAACACGATTCTCAATGTCCAGTCCCAGCTTGTTTTCTATTATCCTGAACTGAAAGCTCTGAAATCCCGAAGCAGGGATCAGCAAATCTCTGAATTCAAGAAAATCCAGCGGAGTCATTGTTTCCAGCACATTTAGCTGGTCTATTAATAACCTTTGAATCACCGTTATCCTTCTTAGCCTGGAAACAGCTATGCCAATATTTCTTTCATCTATGGTGTTTTCCTGAAACATTTGAATTACAGAATCGAGTTCATGTATTATCTGCTTAAACCAGAGTTCATATGCCTGGTGAACGATTATAAACAGCATTTCATCATGTGCATTTACTCCATACTCGACGCTTTTTGGCAATTGGCTTGTTAAGAGCTTTTCAAGGTGTAAGTATTCGGAATAATATATAGGAGGATATGGTTTTTTCATTATACATTCAGAAGTTAATGTTTAAAATAAAACTATTGAATGATTATTAAAAGTAAGTTTTGTATATTTGTTTTCAAGGCAGAGACTGAATAATTTTAATAAAATATATCTGCATATGCGTACTTTCATTTCATTAAATCCAGATCTGCAAACCCTGGCTCAAATTTCTCAAATACAAAAAGATGTTATGGTCGGAGTATCTGAAATTGACGAAAGATTTCCTCTTTCTATAAAATGGGAGAAGGAAGACAAATTTCATATAACCTTATTCTTTATAGGCGATGTAAATGAGGAAAAGATTAACAAAATCGATTCAGTCTTAACTAACATGCAAGACAAAGCAACATCAGGTGAATTAAAATTCAGGGCCTCTGGAATAAATGCTTTCCCTAATTTACGTTATCCGCGGGTTCTTATTTTGGAGCTGTTAAATGAAGATAGTAAAGTCTTTGAGCTTTCTAATGCGATTAACATCTGTTTGATGAATATCGATTTGATAAACGATAAATCATTTTATCCTCATATTACACTTGGAAGAATCAAAAGAGAAAAGAAAATTAATCTGACTAAGCTTGAAAGGGAAATTAAGAATGGTTTGAATTTTTCTGTCCGGAGTTTTCATTTAATGAAAAGCGAATTAAGCCGCGAGGGATCTTCTTACGAATCAATAAAGGAGTATAATCTTTAAAATCAAAAAAGGAGCTGATTGTTTGAAAACACCTCAGCTCCTTTTAGATCAGATTTTATTATTCCCTGGTTACCAATCTCCTGATTGGTAACCTCACAAATTCTGATAGGACAAACTCCTTATTTTATAAGCAGCATTTTTCT
>JBBSDT010000093.1:0-10010 GCA_038240405.1 Ignavibacteria bacterium | reverse complement strand
ATTTTAATGGTATGGTTAATTCGACTTTCACTTCCAACTAATAAAATTTTTTTTAACGCTTTCAAACTAAAATTTTTAACGCCATTATTTCACAGGCGGGTCGTTTTGTGACAACACATATTTTGTCAATTAAGTAAAATTATTCCTGACGCTATGATTATTGCAGAACTTTAAAAATATTTTAATTCCTTAAACCTCTTAAGGGTAAATATAATTAATAAAACATGGACATAATCTTTCTCGTGCTCAGTCTTTTTTTGCCACGGCTGACAATCATAATCTATTTCCTGATACATCAGATTCCTCATAATACAGTTCCGTTGTTAGGCGAAATTTTATTGACCATATTTATTCCGAGAGCATTGATCTTGATATTCATTGCTCAGAATCTTGGTGTAAACTCACCATGGTTCTGGATACATCTTATTGTTGCTATAGTATTTTATTTCGGAGGAGGAAAGAAATACCGGGATTACAGAAGGAAGAAATAGTAACGGAAGAATGCCAAAGATTGAAATTTATTCCAGGATGTAGTCAAACGTAAACGGAAATTCTTCAGATGCTCCAGATTTAAAATTCACTTCACCCGAAATACTTTTTAATTCGCCGGTTCCTGTATCCGGGACCACAGTCCATTTCGTGGAAACAACCCCGCCTTTGAAATCACCTTTTTGCTCGAATATAAAACTGCCGGATTTTTCTCTGACCTTACCGATAAAATTCTGTATGCCATAAATGTTCGCAGACTTATCAGGATAGATTATTCTAAGTTCTTCATAGGTTCCTTTTCCATCCATATCACCTGAATATAAAATAGTAAGACTGACACGTGATAGCGTGATTCCGCCTGCTGTATCACTAAAAGGTTTTTCCAGAATATTCCGGATTTTGAAAGAAGCTTTTGCCTGAAATCTCATTTGATTAGCAAATTAGAAGTTAATGTAACTTGTGAAAGGGGTGAGGTGTGGGTCAGATTCGAACTGACGAATAAAAGTTTTGCAGACTTTCCCCTTAAGCCACTTGGGTACCACACCGTCTTTTAATGCGTGTAAAATAAAAAGAGCGGGAAACGGGACTCGAACCCGCGACTTCAACCTTGGCAAGGTTGCGCTCTACCAACTGAGCTATTCCCGCGAACACAATCAAATTAATTCTATTACAGATTTTATTCAAGTCGTAAAGCAGCTTGTCGTGAAATTCTTTTTATTGGATGAGCCTCCTTAACAAATAATTGTGAACTGGATCTTTCATTCTTAACACAATTTGAGATTGCTTCGTCGTTCGGAAAAACACCGCACTCCCGCAAAGACATCTTGAGAGACTTGTTGCATCGGGAGAATTGAAATCGTTTTCTTTTTCCACATTAATGGCGAAAGGATTGTTTTCACGGTATGTTATCTTTTAATAACCAATAAAATATATTGTAAAGTTACACACAGTAAGGGCTATCAAACTTACAAATAAAAAAATGGCCCGAGGCAGATTAAGCTTCGGGCCATTTATCTAAATTTACTATTTAAGATGGTTATATTACCTTTGAATTACTTCCTTACATTATTATCATTTGAACCTTTATTGCCATCATTTCCATCATTTTTCTTGTCCGTGCTATTTCCATTGGATCCATCATTTGTTTTTTCTGAGTCACTTCCCTTGGTATTATTATTACTTTTTTCGGTGCTGTTTCCATTATTCCCGCCGTTGTTCTTCTCCGTATTGCTGCCTTCCGATCCTTCGTAATTCTTTTCCTTAGTACCATTCTTCGATTTACCATTATACTTAGTATTATTATTTCCTTTTGACCGGTCTTTTTTTGTTTTTTCTGAAGGCTGTTTACTGTTACCGGTTTTAGTAGTGCTATTTTCCTTTGACTTCCCGTTATAGCCTGACTGTTCATTTTCCCTTTTGCTAATTTCTTTCACATTGGTTCCCTCAGTTTTTTTGTAGGTAGTAACAACATTTTCATCGGCATATTGTCTACCTTTTGAATTAGTAACCTGCACCTGCTTAGGAGAAATCTTTTGCCCTGTGACTTTGGAGATATCGCCGACTTCCGGTCCTGTATATTTAACTTTAGGCTTACCCGGATCTACATATATTGCCGTCTTTACTTTTTGTGTATTTTTTAAGATACCCGAATTCTTTTCTGCGACTACGATTGTAGTATTATCAATTCTTTTGGGAAAATTAACTTTTGTAACAAACACCCAGTTCCTTGGTACATATGCGAAAACATGATTTGTATAAATTCTGTTATTGAAACCTCTCCAGTGAATTCTCGGACAGGTAGGATACCAGCCAACGTAGTTATTATTGCATCTCCACGACACCCAGTTCGCTTCCCATACTCTACCCGGGAGCCATACCCAGCCATAAAGATTGCTGCAATACCATCTTCCGTAATTATACGGTCCCCATCCCCAATTATAATCCGATAACCATATCCAGCCATAGCTGGAAAAAACCCAACGCCCGTTTGAATAAGGATTCCAGTACTGAGTGGCGCAATTAGGTCTCCAGACATAAATCACTTCCGTATTTTGAGGATAATAATCTTCCAGATTTTCCCCTGTTTCAGCGCTGACATCCTTTATGAAGTCAGCTTTACCGGCTTTGATCCAGTCTCCGTCTTTCGAAAGGCTGTCAAACTGCTGCTTGTATGCCTGGTTAGAATCCAAAAGATTTTCACTTTCATCGATGCTGTCGACCATAGGTGTATTACTGTCATCAGGAATTTCCTGAGCTCTTGATGAGGTACCGGAGATTAACACAAAAGAAATTACAGATAACAGCAAATAAAACATTTTTCTGATTAACATATAAACACTCCTTATTTAAAATTTACTAATGGTAGTTATAAAAATAAAAAACACTTTTTGATAGTTCCCTTTTGAGATATGAAACAATGCTGATGTCAATTTATTTATGGGTTATACTCTATATTAATTAAAAAGTTCAATTTAAACTACAACCTCAGTTTTCTAAATTAGCCTATCCTTCTGACATATAAGTCAGGTATTTGGTTTAATTTGGTTTAATAAGGAGTAAAGGTTGTTAGTGAACAAAATACTTGTGTTTAATTTTAAATTGCAATTCGAATCACCTTTTCTATTTTTTTTGGCACCGTATTTATAAACAATCATGTTCTATGCAAACTTAGTTGTTTTAAATGAAAACACTGTGAAAATAGAGTGAAAGATATTCATAGAATCCAAAAATTTTTTGTTTTCGCGGAATGACCCTGCGGCAACAGCGACTTCGTCCGCCTTGCAGAGCTTGCGAGGCAGGTTCGTTCAGGATGACAAAAAAATATTTTTATTAACTATAATAGTGTAATCAGAAATCGAACTTGTCAACCTGCACATTATCAATGAATACACGGATCTGGTATTTGTCATGAGTTTGTATTGTACCATTTGGATTTGTGGTGGAGGTACTGGATTTATATCCGTTCATCATGACCTTCCTTCCTCTGTACTGTCCCGATTTTTCAAAATTGTCTCCAATTAATGGAAAAGAATCTGAAACAACAACCGAATCGTTAATGGTGCAAACAAACTCATCTGTAATTCCTGCCTTCTTAATAACATTTACCTGCCACCCCTGTCCGTTATCAGTTTTATAAATGCTTGACTGTGTAGATGCGCAGCCGATCAGAAACAATAGACAAAACAGGATTAAATATTTAGAATTATTTGAACTCACTAATGTCTCCTTTTAATTTAAAATTTGTAATTTATAATTTATAGAGTTACTCTTCCTCTTCGGCTCTTAATTTTTCCAGAGTGGAAAAATCTTCAAGCGTCGTTGTATCGCCCTTTACTACACCACTTTGTGCGAGCTCGCGAAGCAGACGGCGCATAATTTTTCCGCTTCTTGTTTTGGGAAGCATATCAGTAAATCTTATTTCATCCGGTCTTGCAAGAGCTCCGATTTCTTTTACGACCCACTCGATTAATTCCTGTTTGAGTTCGTCCGACGGGGAATGGCTGCTTTCAAGAGTAACAAATGCAAACACGGAACTTCCTTTTAATTCATGAGGCTTTCCAACGACAGCTGATTCTGCAACTTTTGGATGTGCAACAAGCGCAGATTCTATTTCGGCTGTACCAAGCCTGTGGCCGCTGACATTAAGAACATCATCAACACGGCCCATTACCCAGAAGTATCCATCCTTATCCTTTCTTGCTCCGTCACCTGTGAAGTAAATGCCGGGAAATTCACTCCAGTATTGTGCTTTGTATCTGTCGTCATCTTTATAAATTGTTCGCAGCATGGAAGGCCATGGTTTTTTAATTACCAAAAGGCCGCCGCTGCCTTTAGGAACTTTCTTTCCCTTCTTATCTACAACTTCAGCTTCAATACCAAAGAAAGGTAATGTTCCTGAGCCGGGTTTTGTCGGAGTTGCTCCGGGAAGAGGAGAGATCATTATTGCACCCGTTTCAGTTTGCCACCAGGTATCAACAATAGGACATTTTTCCTTTCCTATCATTTTATTGTACCACATCCAGGCTTCGGGATTGATTGGTTCGCCAACAGTGCCGAGTAGCCGCAATGAATTCAGCTTATATTTCTCCACCCACTGATTGCCCCATTTTATAAAAGCCCTTATGGCTGTAGGCGCTGTATAAAATATTGTTATCTTGTATTTATCAATCATCTGCCAGAACCTGTCCGGATTCGGAAAGTTGGGAGCTCCTTCATAAAGAAAAACCGTTGCACCGTTTTGCAGCGGACCATAAACAACATAGCTGTGGCCGGTAACCCAACCTATATCGGCAGTACACCAGAAAATATCTTCATCTTCAATATCGAATATATATTTTGTAGTGATATAAGTCTGAACTGCATATCCACCGGTAGTATGGAGTATGCCTTTCGGCTTGCCGGTTGTTCCGCTTGTATAAAGGATAAATAAAGGATGTTCCGAGTCGAGTTTTTCCGCTGCGCAAACATCGGAGACATTTTCCATTTCCTCGTGATACCACCTGTCAAGATCAGGATTCCATCCGGTTTCAATATTAGCTCTTTTTACTACTATGACATTTTTAACCGTCGGACATTGTGCTACAGCTTCATCAACGTTATCTTTCAATTTTACAACCTGTCCTTTTCTGAACGAGCCATCAGCAGTAATTACAAGCGATGCTTCCGCATCTGTAATCCTGTCAACAAGGGCGTTGGATGAAAACCCTCCGAATATTACAGAATGAATTGCACCTATTCTGGCACATGAAAGCATTGCGACTACAGCTTCCGGAATCATTGGCAAATAAATACACACCCTGTCGCCTTTTTTTATACCCATATTCTTCAAAACATTTGCAAACTTTTTTACTTCGGTATATAACTGGCTATAAGTCAGGCATTTTGTATCACCGTATTCACCTTCGAAAAAGAGGGCAACTTTATTTTTTCTGTAGCTATTCACATGCCTGTCGAGGCAATTGTAAGAAATATTTATCTTTCCACCTACAAACCATTGAGAATGAGGCGCATTCCAGCTTAAAACCTTTTTCCATTTCTTAAACCAATGAAGCTCTTCTGCAATCTTCGCCCAAAACTTCTCAGGTTCCTTAATGGATTTTTCATAAGCCTTCTTATACTGCGGAAAAGATTTGATATAAGCGTTTTTTGAGAAAGACTTTTTTGGTTTGAAAAGCCTATTCTCTCTTGAAAGAGATGTGATATTTTTTTCTTCCTTATTTCTATCTGCCATTGTAGGGTAATTTTATTAAATCAAAATTAAGCAAATAGATTGTAATAAAAAATTAAGTTATAAGCATTTAGAAACAATTTGTCATCCAGACGATCTTTTGCTTCTGAATTGAAATTTAAACCTCACCCCCTGGCTCCTCTCCAAAAAAAGAGTTTGTCTCAAAATATAACTTACTACTAACAAAGCCCCCCGCTCCGCTTTGCCGAGGGCGAGGCGAACAGCTTTGTAAGTAAACTGGAGCAGAATTAAACCTTCCCAAGCTGGGGCTTGGGAAGGAGAGATGTTTTGAGCCAAACTCAAAAAAGGAGAGAGGAGTCTTAACTTGATAAACTTTTATAAACTGTTATAAACATCTCCTTATAAGATTAAATCGTTGTTATTAGAAATCATAATATATAACTTTAGGAAACGGAAGCTCAAATTTTTCTTCGTACGGAGAAGGCAGAAAGTTTTCGACAGAACCATAATTAGTTTTAAATCAGATATAACGCTAAATAAATGATCAATGAAGATTAAAAATATAAGAACAATTCTTTCTTCTATAATTCTATGCACACTTTTTTCATATTTCTCTGGTTGTGATTTTCTGGTTGATAATTCATCAACATCGGTTTCGGGAAAAATCTATTACTTTGATCATATTCCTGTTCCCAATGTAAAAGTATCGGTTCAAAACCAATTTGTATATACATCTAATGATGGTGGTTTTGCTTTCGACGGTATCTCTTCACCTTATGATTTAATAATTTCTGATTCTTTAAATCCGGCGGCAGCTGTATACAAAGGACTTAGTAACCGCAATATTACAATACCTTATAATAGCTATACTCCTAATAATATTAACGGAGGTATTACTGTTCACCTTCCCAAAGAAATTGTTCAATCAAACTTAAGAGGTAAAATCGTTTTTACAGATGGGAATTACATAAATTCTTATGATGACTTTACGAGTCCTTATTCAACTGTATTTCTGCAAGTTCCGGTTATCAGTAATTCCGTAACAGGTAAGTTAATTGCATTAATTTATAAAACAGATTCCGCTCAAAATATCATTTCTTATGAAAACTATGGCGAGAGCCCTGACATCAGGATCACAAGGAGTCTTATAGATTATTCGTTTGATTCAGCTTTTTATCCTTAAATCCGGGTGAACAAAGTATTGATTGTTCTATTGACGCACCTTCGAATACTTTCGCGGCATATTTCTATCTGTCTTTTGCTTCAAAGAATATTCCATTTGATGACTATTTATTTTCCACTCTAAGAGGTGGAACTTTTAATTTTAAAATTCCAACAGGACTTCCAAGGGCTTTTAATACATATGTAGTTTACAGTTCGTATGCTGCTCATGAATATTACTCTGTTTATCCAAATTCACATAACCTTCTTGAAGTAAAGGGACCGCCTTTTTTAATTTCCCCACCTAACCAAGTCAGGAATGTAAACAATAACACACAATTTTCTTTTAGTGCCGGAGGCGGTAACGGAATGTATGAAATTTCATTGTATGACGATAGCAGCTTTGCACAATATAAAATTATTACTTCAAACAATTTTTTTAACCTTGAGGGAATTGAAAATCTTGGCTTTGGAAAGATAAATAATCATTCCTTTTCCTGGACAGTTGAGAAAATTGGACCGGCAAGCTCAATGGATGATTACGTAACAAATTTTTTCAATGTGCTGAATCGCTTTACTCTGCAAAGCGGAACCAGAACTTTTTCTACAGAACCATAAATCGTTTTTTAGAATTCGATTGTATGATAAGCTTTTCTTAAAATTTCCTAAATCACTCTCTCAACATGTTTTGAATCTTATCCAGTCTAACTCATTCTGAAATTGATTTAGCATTTTAATTTAATTAATTTGAACTCCAATCAAATCATAATGAATGAGTAGAATTGCTTTTGTGTTTCCAGGTCAGGGTTCGCAATTTGTCGGCATGGGAAAGGATTTGTATGATAAATATAGTTTAGCAAAAGATCTGTATTCCCTGGCTGACAATATTATGGAGATGCCAATCAGCAAAATATCTTTTGAAGGTCCTGCAGATTTGTTGACAGAAACGCATATCACTCAGCCGGCTTTATTTGTTCATTCGTATATCCTCCTTCAGCTTATGGGTACTAAAATTAAAGGAGATGCAACGGCTGGACACTCCCTGGGTGAATACACTGCAAATGTTTATGCAAACGCTCTAAGATTCGAAGACGGATTGCGGCTGGTAAAGAGGCGGGGTACTTTGATGAAAGAATCCGGAGTGAAAAGACCAGGCACGATGGCGGCAGTGATAGGGCTGACCGATTTACAGATCGATGAGATTTGTCTTAAAGCAAAAGAACATCAGATTGTCCAGGCAGCAAATTATAACGCACCCGGTCAGATTGTTATTTCAGGAGATACGGATGCAGTTCACCGTGCAATGAAAATTGCAAAAGAATCACCATACAACAGCAAGATTGTAAAAGAGCTTCATGTAAGCGGAGCATTTCATTCCGAGCTGATGCTGACCTCTGCAGAAGATTTAAGAATGACAATAGACAAAACAGATTTCAAGACCGCTGACATTCCGGTGTTCACAAACGTCGAAGCAGAACCTATCGAAAGCAAGGATATACTTAAGAATTCTCTTTACCGTCAGCTGATGTCGCCCGTAAAGTGGCAGGGTCTTATAGAAAATATGATCAATGAATTTAATGTCACAACATTTTATGAAATTGGCGCGGGGAAAGTTCTGACCGGACTAATAAAAAGAATCAATCCAAAAGCAGAGCTTCATAATATCGGAACAGAAGAGGATTTAAAAAATTATAACTTATAAATGTCAGAAGAAACAAGCTACTTAGAATACAACGGCTTAAAAATTGATCCTCTTATTTTTACACAGGGCTTTGTTCCGGGATGTGATGTATCGATATGCAGCGGGCAATGCTGCAATTGGGGAGTCTATATGGACAGGGATTTTCAGAGCGAAATTATGAAATACGAAAACGAAATTAAAGATGTCATGGATATTTATCAGACGAAGAATACATCAGAATGGTTTGAATCTGAACTTGAAGTTGACTCTGATTTTCCATCAGGCTATGCAATAGGTACAGAGCTTTTCATAAATCCACAGGGAGTTTCCCAATGTGTTTTTAAAGATAAAAACAGTTATTGCTCTTTGCAGGTAATGGCGATGAAAAATGATTTACATAAGTGGGCCATCAAACCGAAGTATTGCATCATGTATCCTTTGACTATCATAGACAATGTTTTAACCTGCGATAATGACCATTCAGAACGCCTTGACTACTGCGGTGTAAAGCATACTGAAAATTATGTTCAAACAATATTCGAAGCTATGACAGAGGAGATTATACATATTATTGGCGAGGATGGGTATAAATTCCTGCATGAACATTACAAGGAGAACTATCAGAAAAAATACCAGATTGAGATTTCGAAATAAAAATTATTTCACTAAGAATAAAATTGTTTCTTGACTGATTTCAAAGACAAAATTGTATTAATTACCGGGGGATCGAGAGGAATTGGAAAAGGGATTGCCGAAATGTTTGCAGGATCGGGTGCAACCGTTTTGGTAACTTATAAGAATTCTATTGATGAGCACTATTTTGATTCGAAGAAGATAAGGCATTACAAGTGTGATGTTTCGGATTTAAAGGCAGTTGGGGAGACAGTTGACTTAATTATTAAAGAATTCGGCAAGATTGATGTACTGATCAACAATGCGGGTATAACCAAAGACGGTTTGATAATGAGAATGAGCGAAGAGGACTGGACAACTGTATTCGATATAAATCTTAAGGGTGCTTTTAATATGACGAAAGCAGTAACCAGAAATATGATGAGCAAAAGATACGGAAAGATAATTAATCTTACTTCTGTTGTGGGAATAACAGGTAATGCCGGACAATCTAATTATGCAGCATCAAAAGCCGGGCTGATTGGTTTTACAAAATCTGTGGCAAAAGAGCTTGCCTCAAGAAATATAAATGTTAATGCTATTGCCCCGGGGTTTATAGAAACTGATATGACTGAAAAGCTTTCACCGGAGAGTAAGCTGAAATATTCAGATATAATTCCCCTTAAAAAATTCGGAAAGGTTGAAGACATCGCGAAGGCTGCATTATTCCTTGCCTCCGATGATTCAAATTATATCACAGGACAGACATTGTGTGTCGATGGCGGCATAGTAATGCAATGAATTTAAATCCTGATAATTATTTATTGTCAATATTTTAAAAAGTGAGACTAATCATATTTAAAACTTTTAAATATAAAT
>JBBSDT010000092.1:0-10026 GCA_038240405.1 Ignavibacteria bacterium | reverse complement strand
GCCTACTATAAAGACCGGGTTGCCCGTTCCGCTTGCTGCTGATGTTGAAGTTTGATTGTGTTTTACAATTCCTACAGCCATTGCATTGACGAGGGGATTATCGTGATAGCATTCTTCAAAATAGACTTCTCCCGAAATTGTGGGAACCCCGAAACAATTGCCGTAATCCCCGATTCCTTTGACTACATTCTTAAAAAGAAATTTTGTCCTGTCAAGTTTTATCTTATCATCTTCATGTAAATCATCTGAAAAAGGGAGTTTCCCAAATCTCAATGAATTCAAAGCTGCAACAGGCCTTGCCCCCATTGTAAAAATATCTCTTAAAATTCCGCCCACACCGGTTGCTGCTCCCTGATATGGTTCAACAGCGGACGGATGATTATGTGATTCAATCTTAAAAGCAACTGCAAGCCCGTCTCCAATGTCAACCAGTCCTGCATTTTCTTCACCGGCTCCGACAAGCAATCTTCCTCCGCTGCGGGGAAGCTTTTTTAATTCCAGGATTGAATTTTTATATGAACAGTGCTCACTCCACATTACGGAGAAGATTCCGAGCTCGGTATAAGTAGGTATTCTCCCGAGGATTTTTAAAATTCTTTCATATTCTTCTTCAAGAAGTCCTAATGATTTTGCAAGGTCGGAATTTATAGTTGGTTCAGAGGTGTTCATCATTAATTGAAAATCGTTTTATTTAAAATATTAAATTACTTCTTTGATTAAAAATTAATTTCTCATTTAAAAACAATCTAAATATCAAATTCAACTTAATAACCCAACCCTGCACTCCCATTGAGTTTGTCTCAAAACATCTCTCCTTCCCGAGCCCCAGCTTGGGAAGGTTTAATTCTGCTCCAGTTTACTTACAAAGCTGGGGCTTTGTAAATAGTAAGCTATGTTTTGACACGAACTCCATTCGGGGAGGGGGTTAATTCCTTTGAAAAGCAAATCAAAAATCATCATACTCTATCGCTATAAACTTTAACATAATCTTTTTCGTGAATCATCATAGTTCCTGCTGCAATTAATATTGGTTTCATAATCGCATTTATGAACGGAAGAAAAGTCAGAAGAAAAGCAGTTGCACCAAACCCGTATGAAAGCGATGACTTGGAATTAATAATTCTAATCTTATGTCTGAAAGATAATTTATGCCTGTCGAGCGGGTAATCCAAAAAACTAAGTGCATTGAAAAAAACTGAGACCAACATTCCGAGCACAATAGAAATTGTGCTTCCTATCATGGGAATTAATTAGATAATTATTAGTGGTATAAAAAGGCATATATAAAGAAATATCTTTTTAATTTCTTCCCTGATGCTCCTCAAAGCTTCTGCAAATAACTTTGAATCCGGAATATTGTTTATCCCAAAGACCTTTTTTTCCACATATCGGGAAATCTTTTCATTAAACGGCGCCGAGACTATTCCACCCAGGATTACAAAAAGAAAATAACATACTATCAGCACAATAAAAAAAGAAAAAACTCTTAAGAAGGCCCGGATTATCTCTAAAAGGATTCCATTATAAAGATTATTATCGATTGAGTCTTCAAATTTACCGGTGATCCATTTGTAGGTGTAAAAAAAAATTGTCCCGTATATAATCAGGTTTATTATAACCGGGACAATCGAGTAAACTATGAGCTTTGGATATTTAAAGAATAACTTTATACTTCTAAAAGGATAGAAAAATCCAAGTATAAAATTATTCATCGGAATTGTTTCCGGCTCGCATCTCGTGATGTAAAATTCTCAGCCACTCTTTATAAGAAAATGCAAAAACTTTTACTTTACTGCTTTTTTAATTTTGTCCTTTAAGTCCAATGCTTCCCAGGTAAAGTCTTTATCGCTTCGTCCGAAGTGTCCGTAATTAGAAGTTTTCCTGTAAATCGGTCTTCTAAGGTTAAGCCTTGTAATAATTCCTTTTGGAGTAAGGTCAATTTCTTTCCTGATTATTTCAGACAGTTCTTTATCTGAAATCTTTCCTGTTCCATTTGTATTGACATAAATAGAAATTGGCTCGGCAACTCCTATTGCATAAGAAACCTGAATAAGGCATTCATCAGCAAGACCTGCTGCAACTATATTTTTTGCAATATGTCTCGCAGCGTATGTAGCGCTCCTGTCAACTTTAGACGGATCTTTTCCGGAAAAAGCGCCGCCACCATGCGGAGCTTTGCCGCCATAAGTATCAACGATGATTTTTCTTCCTGTTAAGCCGGTATCTCCGTGAGGTCCACCGATTTCAAACATGCCGGTAGGATTAACATGATACTTTGTTTTTTTGTCTACCATATCGGACGGAAGAACTTTTTTGATAAGGTTTTCTATCACATCATCCTTAATCTTTTTTTGAGAAACACCGGCATCGTGCTGGGTAGATACAACAATAGCGTCTATCCTGACCGGTTCGTTCTTGTCATTGTACTCTATGGTCACCTGTGACTTTGAATCAGGCCGTAAATAGTTCATTACTCCGTTATTTCTTTTACGGATGTTGGAAAGCTCTTTCATCAATTTATGAGCAAGAGTTATTGCAAGCGGCATATATTCCTTAGTTTCTATATTTGCATATCCGAACATCATTCCCTGGTCGCCTGCTCCTCCTGTATCCACTCCCCGTGCGATGTCAGGGGACTGCTTATTGATAGCCGACATCACATTTATGGAATGGTGGTCAAACCTGTATTCTCCTTTTGTATAACCGATATCTTCCACTACATCTCTTACAACTTTTTGGACATCCACGTAATGTGAAGTTGTGATTTCACCGCCGACCAGGACCAGTCCGGTAGCACAAAACGTTTCACAGGCAACTCTGGCATTTGCATCATGCGATAAAATATCATCAAGAACAGCATCTGATATCTGGTCGCTTACTTTATCCGGATGTCCTTCACTAACTGACTCCGACGTAAAAAAATATGACATTGAATTATATCTCCTTTAATTTTTAATTTAGTTTATTATTGTTTTCAAATTATATAGATCTTTATTTTTATCTGATAAGAAATTCTTTGTGTATGTCTTACAATTTACAAACTTTCCAGTACAATTTCTGCTACATCTTTTACATTGACTTCTTCACTCTTCTCAATAGCTTTAACTCCGTCCGTAAGCATGGTCATACAAAAGGGGCAGGCAGTAGCTATAGTTTTGGCATTTGTTTTTACTGCTTCTTCGGTTCTTTCAATGTTAACTCTTTTGCCCTCGTGCTCTTCAAGAAACATTCTTCCTCCTCCTGCACCGCAGCAAAAACCCTTATCTTTTGAGCGTGTCATTTCAACCAGATCAAGTCCCGGCACAGTTTCAAGTGATTGTCTTGGAGATTCATATATATGATTATACCTGCCAAGATAGCATGAATCATGATAAGTGACCTTTTCTTTAGTTTCTTTTTTTGGAATTATTTTTTTTTCCTGCAGCAATTTATCAATGTATTCTGTATGGTGAGTTACCTCCAGGTCAATACCGAATTTATTATATTCATTTTTAAAGATATTCATACAATGCGGACATGCCGTAACCATTTTCTTTACTTTATATTTTTTTAAAGTCTCAACGTTTTGCTGGATGAAGGTTTGGGCCAGAAATTCATTTCCCAGACGTCTTGCCGGATCACCATTGCATTTCTCTTCGCTGCCAAGCACGCCGTATTTAATTCCTGATTCATTCAACAATTTTGCAAAGGATTTAGTGACTTTCCGGTAGCGTTTATCGAATGCTCCGGCACAGCCAGCCCAGAGTACAATATCAAGATCTTCTGCAGTTCCAAGATTAGAAACTTTCTGAAGATAGTTCTCTTTTCCTTCCTTCGACAGCTCGTCACTAAGTTCATCTATCCAGTCATTCCTTTGTTCAGCTCCAAACGCCCAGGGTGATTCGTTATTTTCAAGATTTCTGAAAACGGTATTCATTTCGGCGGGAAAATCTGATTCCATCATTACGAGGTCTCTTCTCATGTCAATAATAGGAGTAATATGGTCGATCATTACAGGGCATTCCTGAACACAAGCCATGCAGGTAGTACAAGCCCACAATTCCTGCGGTGTAATATAGTCCGGAACCAAATTTTTTTCCAGTACGGGGGCATCCTTTACTTTACTTGTAATCAAAGGACCCACGTCGGAAGTTCTTTTCCTGATCTTTGTAACTATAAGCTTTGGATTTAACAATTTGCCCGTTATATTTGCGGGGCAGACGGCTGTGCATCTTCCGCATTCGGTGCATGTGTAGCCGTCAAGAATATTTTTCCAGGTTAGGTCTTCAATATCTTTTGCTCCGTATTGTGTTATTGATTCATCTTCAAAATTAATTGGCTTCAGAACAATTCCGGGATAGGGTATTTCATAATTAGAAAAAAAAGTATTAGGCACTGAAGATAAAACATGGAAGTGCTTTGAATATGGAAGATAATTCAGGAATGCAAAGACAACGATTATGTGAGCCCACCAGAAAAATTCATACAGAGTATAGCTGCCATTAGAAAATAATCCGGCAATAAAGTAAGACACCGGCCTGTATCCATGTGATTGTTCGGTTAATATTTTCTCAACGCTCATTCCAAACATAGTTATCATCACCAGCCCGATCATGATCAAAATAAAAGTTGCATCCTTTTTCGCCGCCTTGTCTACTCGGAGTCTTTGAGGTGTTCCCACATATCTTCTGAATAAAGAAAATACAACTACTACAAACACCAATGCTCCAAAGAAATCCTGCAGAACCGTTAAAGCGCTATAAACCGGTCCCAGAAATGCAAACGAAAATGCCGGGAAAAATCCTTCTATCATGGACTCTACCACAACAAACAGAAGCACAACAAATCCCCAGTAAATACAGAGATGAAGAATTCCTGCAAGCCTGCTTCTTAACAGCTTTGTCTGCAGGAATGCAATCTCAATTGTGTTTTTTATTCTTTTAGGAATGTTATATAAACGGTCTTCAGGTTTTGCGAGCTTTAGATAAGAAATGAAATTCTTGATTGAATAGATAAAAAAACCAATTGCTCCGAAAAATATTATTGCAAATATAAGAGTTCTTATCATCAAAAAATTTACGTTCGTAGATAATAAGCAAATTACTCAAATAGAATGTAATATTAAAGATAATTGATGGTGGGAGTGAGTCCTTGGGTTGCGTTGGGTTGCCTTGAGCTCGATCGGAAAGTAGGGAAACAAAAAGTATCAAGTAAAAAGTAGTATTTGAATTTCATACGAATACGAAGAGGTCGCCCGCGAAAACTTTTGCATTCACTTTAAAAAATATTGCAGCTTTGAATAGTGTATGTTAATGAATTTTCAATTGTCGTAAGTTAGCTGTTTGATGAGCTACTCGCTAATTCAGATATAGGTTTTGTGCTAAGCACATCAAAACTGTAGTCAGATACCCGATAAGATATTAGACACCATTATCGGTAATGCAGATACGTTAATTACCTTTACATGCGGAGATAAAGAGGCCGCTCGATTTTCAAAGATATTTAATGTTTCAACGAGAGACCTTATGGATTTAGAACCATATTCAGCCTGGATACGGTTAGGAAGAAATAACATTTTAACCGAATTATATCCACCTATTATGGATTACGTTCCAGACCTACCTAATAATATAATATCTCCTATTAGTAATAAAAAAATTATCTTAAATAAATTCTACTATGTATATCTCACACCAATTTTTCCACAATAAATAATTTATTCTATCTAATAGAGTGAGTGAACACATTCTAATTTTTTTGACGATTCTGAAACATAGTTTTGATTTTAGGCTTTTACTTACTCTCCATCAAAAATATATATATCTATACCAAATTCACAATTATATTCGGCAAGTTCCTTTATGATTTCTCGCGAAAGATCAATTGGAGGGCGATCTCCTCCATATATTTTCATTGTACAATCTAATTGAGGTGGATATTGCTTACAAATTTCTATCAGTTTAGACTTAAAAGGACGTAACTTTTTTAACAAACACTCAACTTGTATTTGCATGTCAGTTTCTTTATCCAGTCCCGAGTCCAAATCCCAAGTGTTTTCTGGTACTAATCGTTTATACTTCTCTGTTATTTTCCCTCTCTCACTAATTGAAGTAGGAGCAATTCCAATCAATTTAGTTAGTTCATTTGGATTCATCGGAAATCCAGAGATTATAAATTCTGTTTTCGAGAATGTTTTCATACTTGAATCATCATCATTCAAATATGATTCCTGTGGGGATTTGTATATTGCCATGTGCATGTTACCTTTCAATATATATTTCTTTTGTTTTTGGATCTCAATAAATGTCAAACTTTTTTACTTCTTTTTAACCCCCGTCAGATTCCCTCGCTGAAGCAAGGAGACTTTGACCAGAGTAGAAAATATCACTGCGGAATGACCCTGCGGAAACGCGACATCTAGAATATCAGAATTCCTTTATGATTAATCTTCCATCGATAAATCCAAAATTTTTCATTTCGTCAATTGTTACTTGTACGAATTCGTTTAAAGGAGAAATTGGCAAAAACACTTTTTTAGAATTATTGAAATATTTAAAGTTTAATACTGAGGTGAAAAACTTACATTTAAAAATTATGTAATTAATATCCGGATAATTATTAAATGTTACTATATCTTTATTGTCAATCAATAAATTCGTTTGTAAAATTCCATTTCTATTGTATAAAAATATTTTTGATCCACTTTCATTAGCCTTATTAAATATTTGATAATATTTAGCAAATGAAGTGAGTTTATTTATAAAATTATTATCAAAACCTAAAACTTCATAATTAATAATGGAACCGAATGTAGCATAATAATAGTAAACCTCAGATAAAGAGATTATTTCTGAAATTGAGTTTACAAAATATACTTCAGCCAAAAATAAATCCTTACCGGTTTTGGAGTTTTCAATCTTGCTTGAATCATCCAACCTTATAACTAAGTAACCATTAAACTCGAAAATTGTATCAAGCTCAATACTGTCTAATAATGGGAATTTAAGTTTATAATTAAATATATCAATATCTTTTTTTAATAATAGAGTGTCTTGAGCAAGTAAGCTACTGGCAATACTCATAAATATGAAGACTAAAAGTGTTTTAAACATAATTAATTAAAGAGATTTCCATAATATATGTTAATAAAATTTTTAACCCCCGTCAGGTCTCCTCGCTTCAGCGAGGGACTCTGACGTCAATTACCTCTGTCGGCGGAATGACCCAGCTGAAACAGCGAAATAGCTTAGATTAATTTTTTATTTAAGAATATTCATTAGCTGCATATTCATTCTCAGTCACTATTCCCAAAATTTCTTTAAATAATTTTTCAGCAATGATCTTATGCCCTGCAGGATTTAAATGAACTCCATCTTCAAAAAATAAATACTCTCCATCTTTGCTGTATTCGCCGATACAACTAATATATTTTATTGGTGATAGTATTGAAGCATTTTGCCTCTTAATTTTTCTATCAAGCTTCCTGCATAAATAATTTTCAAATTGAGAACGGGGACGGGAGGGAGGTCCGCCTAGGATTAATTTTATATTATTTTTTTCGCATAAGTTTCTTGTTAGTAAAATTATTTTCATCATTTTATTTAATGCTTCATTATTTATTCCGAATATTATCCCTGCAAAATAATTAATTTCCCTTAATGCTTTCCTGAGATAATTTTTTCGTCTCTTCTGCTGAATGTTTTGGAGGGTATTAACCGGAACAATTTCAAATACCGGCTCCTTTATTCTAAATGGAAAATTCGTATGAATTTTCAACTTGCCTGAATCATCAAGGTATTGAATCATAAATTTAGAATTTCTTAAATATGGATCAGGACGGATATGTAATAACAAAACATCTAAATTATTATTTTGAACAAGGGTCATAATGACATTTTCAAATTCATATAGATGCTCATATCTTGCGATTACCTTATTCAGTTTAATTCCCGATTTACTTACTATCCAGGTGTCAATCAGCTGATGATATAACTCTTCTTTGCCTATTCTTGCCTGAACCGGGAAGCACCCCCCGATTATTCCAAGGGTAAATTCTTTGCTTATCACCTTATTCAATATTACCTCTTAAATAATTTATGGCGGCAATATATTCCTGAGGCGATATTAATATTTTGTCTTCCTTTGTAATCGCAAAACTTTTATTACGTTTTTTATTTTGTTCATAAAGAGTCATTAGCCTATTTGTGAAATTTATTTTATCAATTACAGATTTAAAATTATTATCTTTTAATTTCTTAAAATCAATTTTCTTATATATCTTAGGTTGTGAACATAGTTCAGTTTGTTTAAGAGTTAAAGTCACCTGGCCAAATTCAAGTTTGCATAAACTATTAACAGTTGATAACATTCTCCCGAAAAATTTATCGTTATCAAGCTCTAAAAAAGGCGTATTTACGTAATGGAAACCCGCATCTTCCAGTGTTGCTATAATATTCCTGACTTTATTCCAAAAGAAGAACGAATTCTGGTGCCGAAAAGGCCATTGTTTCAAGCTCAGATTATAATCACAGTGTCCGAATGCAACCTTATTAAGTTGAGGAGAAGGCTTGTTGTGGAAAATTAAATTTAAATTATTATATCCCGCCTGACTCTCAATAATAGGTATAATTTCTCCGAATTGAATATGATTTGAGTTAAGTGTATCAAGGCAAATCTTAATTTCACCAGGACTTTCTATCTTTGGAATAAAAATGTAGCTCCAGTAAATTGTTTTTGATAACTTAACAAGCATATCAATATCGCGGAGAAAGTCTTCACTATTTACCGGGTTAATTCTTATACCTATAAATTTATTTAGAAATAAACCCGGATTGTTTAAAAAAATTAAAAGAAGCCTGTTTCGGGTTTTAATCTTTTGCAGAGAAGTCTTTAGGTTACTAAAGGGTATTAAGCAAGCATCCTCCAAATCGAATAGTGCGGATGCTCCTGTTTGATTTATCAGCGAAATAAAGTTTTGTAATTTACGCGGAGCGCTTAATTTAATGAAGTGAAATACAAATGAAGGATTCATATACATTCATATAAGCGAATATTCTTCCCTGTTCTTGTTGCTAATTCTGATTCTTCAACTTTTTCCAAACCGCGGCTTCTACTTAATAAACAACATACTTTTTGTTAGTGAATAACCCGGCTGCGCCAGCTTATAAAAATAAACTCCACTTGAAATATTAAATTGTTCCGCATTGAATGAAATTGAATAATTTCCCGGATTATAAAATTTATTATTCACTAATTTTGCAATTTCTTTACCTGATGCATCAAAAATTAAAAAAGAAATGTTCGAAGAGTTTCTAATGCTGAAGTTTATTTTTGTTTCCGGATTAAATGGATTAGGATAGTTCTGACTAAGTTCAAATGATTTCGATTGTAAAGAGTTGTTTACTATCCCGGTAACAGGAGTCACGGTAATTGTAAAATTTCTTGCATAATTCCAGTGGTCATTTTCGGAAGTAGTATCAAGATTAACTGAATTACCATTTGCAAATAAGGTATCTATTACTAATACCGAAGTATCCGGGGCAACATATTTAAATAAAAATTTCAATGTATCACCGGTAAATAATTTTGGTTCTTTGTGAGTTAATTCGAAACCGGAACCGGGAAAAGATTCAGCTCGCCTTAATATAGTGTCCAGCGCTGAAGGATAAACGTTTCCAAGGCTTGTAGATATATCGCATCCGCCGGCGATAGCGGGTCCGTTCGCAATGCTCAGGGTATAAATAGCGGTATCACGCGCATTCACAGTTTCAGGTCCCGAGAGAATAACAGATACAGAATCGAAGGGCTTAAATCCATGACACACACATCCTGTAGTGTTTCCGTTTTTCTTTGTAAGCCCGACTATACCGGTTCTGAATGCCATTAAATTGTGATAAATATTTAATAAGAACAGGAAAAATATAATTATGCAAATTGTCTTTGCAATTTTCATTTTAGAGTTTAATTAGTTTATTTAAATCTAATCTTAGGCTTTCTTAAATTCAATTTTAAAATAAATGGGGATGTATTGAGAATTGTGTATTGAGT
>JBBSDT010000091.1:0-10255 GCA_038240405.1 Ignavibacteria bacterium | reverse complement strand
CATTTAAAGAATTTTCATAAGAAAGAAAGTGTTTGAACGAATCAATCTCCGATAAAAAAGACTCTTCGTAATCCAACTCAAAAAAGGCCTTCATTTTTAAAACCTTAACTTCAAACTTAAATTCAAGCTGCTGTAAATCTATTGCCGAAGAGTATTCTAATGCCTTTCCAAATTGTCCTTTTGCAAAGGCAATCATTGCATTGCAATAATTTATCAAAGATTTCTTGTCTGCAGGGTTAAAGTACTTTGAATAAGATTTCACAAACATCTCCGGATAAGCAATATTCTTTTGTAAAATAGAAAACATGACTATCCGCCTTATAATTGAAGAAGTCAGAATGGATGAATTTGCAAGAAATAGTTTTTCCTTCAATATGACCTCGATGATATTAAAATATTGATTAATGTATTCAAAGTTATTATTCATAATCTGGTCCGTACAAAAAGTTGATAATATTATGTAATAATTGTATTTGAATATACCCTCAAAATAGTTTTTGCTGCTGTTCAGAAGCTCCGTTAGTTTTAAATAGCTGTCTTTGTCATTCCGGATTGTCATCAGTCGTGTAGCAAAATAATTGGTTTTGATGAAATAAGTATATTTATCTGCTGTCTCATCGAGAGAGTTGATAAACTTGTCATAACTAAAATTTTTCAGAAATAAATCATACAGGTTTGAATTGTTATTAGCAGTGGGAATCTTCCTGTTTTGAATTAATTGAGTTTTATTATTAAGAGAACCTAGAAAAGATGCAATTAAAGAATTCGCAGCAGAATACAATGTGTTTAATAATTGTTTTTGATCTCCTTTCAAAATAAAACTAATGACTTCATTTTCAACGAAAAATTTGCGAAGTAAACTATTTGAGTTAATATTTTCCGAGTCTATTTCCCGCAATATATTATTTGATTTTATTTCAAATATATTATTCAGCTTTCTCACTCTTAATTCATCGAGAAGGCATGTATCACGAAACATTTGAGTAGCTTTAAAGCTTTTATACATGAAATACTCTTCCGAAAGATTTATCAGATCCGAAGTCATTCTTCTTATCAATCCATCATTGTAATCCCTGTCCGGGTAAAGCCGGGAATAAATCGTTTTCTTTTCGATATCTGTCTCTTTAAAATCAGGATAATATTTTTTCAATTCCTTAAAAAATTTAAAGACAAAATTCTTACAGCCAAAGAATGGAGAAACAATAAATTTTTCAAATTCTTTTATTTCTTCCTGAGTTAACGTTTTTAAAATTTGAATAAGTTTAGAGTTTTGCATGGAGAATTGGTAACAATTTATTTGAAATAAAATTGTATTATGGATGAAAAAATAGCATTTTTAAAGATTAATGTAACGTCTAATCATAATTTTAAGGTAACAATTAATTGAAAGTTTCTTTGCACTGCTTCTAAAAAAAAATTAATTTTGTCAAGGAAAGTAAACAGGGAGAGAATTACAATGAACATCACTAAAAGTTTTTTGCAAGCGAAGCATAAATAATCAAGGTTATTCTCTCCCAGGAATATTTGAAAGTTTATTGCTTCGCTTTTTTATTTAACACGAAAGAAATATTATGAAACTTACAATTTACATTCTTACAGGGATAATTTTATTCTGCACGCAAACCTTATGTGCGCAGATGACCTGGAACCAGGCGTGTTCATTCGCAGGCACTAGCTCAAGTTACCTTGCAGTGCCTCATTCATCCTCTTTGAACATTACAGGAAGCTTTACACTTGAAGCCTGGATAAATCCTACTAATACGGCTTCACCTCCATTTCAAATTATACTTCAGAAAAGAGCTGCATCAGTTGATGGTTATACTCTCTACCTTTCAAATGGGAAGGTGGCAATCAGGACAGGCGCGAGCACTCGTTTAGTTGGAAGTATAGTAATTCCCAACAATCAATGGAGTCACATAGCAGGTCTCTATGACTCCCCTACTAATACCTTCACTATTTATGTCAATGGCTCTTATGATACCTCTAATAATGTTTCTGGAGCAGCACCCATTGCAAATACAGATTCGGTTCTTATCGGCAAAGGATCCAACAGTCCATTCGCAGGAAAGCTGGATGAAATAAGAATATGGAATAAGAATATTGAAGCGGATATTATTGATTTTACAAATCTGTCCCTTGGAACCAATACCGGTATTTATACCGGACTGGTTTTATCGTTGACTTTTCAAAATTCAAACCCCGTAGGCACTCCTTTTTCTTTGCTGGATTGGTCCGGGAATAATAACAACGCAGTAAATAAAGGAGCATCTGCCTTTAACATGAGTAATGAACCCAGCAATACAATTTCAATAAACGAATGTGCAGAACTTGACGGGAACGGAGATTATCTTGTCGCAGCAGATCACCCAGCGGTGAGCCCGACTCTGGGAATTACTATGGAGGTATGGCTTTATCCAAGATCGTTTAATTCTAATTCAAATATTCTCAGCCCTGTTATTTATAAAGGCAATGCTTCGGGAACTGTCACAGATTACGGTATCTCAATAAGCTCTACCCGGCTGGAATTCAAAATAAATGACCAACCAGTGCTTTCGTTATCTTCTAGTTCCTCCATCATACCTTTAAACCAATGGACTCATCTTGCAATTACCTACAACGGCATCACAGGTTTCATTCAAATTTTTCAGAATGGATTGCCATTATGGGATGATTCAAACCTTGTTGGCAATGTTCATGATAATACAGACTCACTTTATATAGGAGGAACCCCTTCTCAACAGTGCTTTGACGGATATATAGATGAAGTAAGAATAACGAGCACAGATTTGCCGTATGGAGATTTAGGTAATCATGTGTTTACTTCAGTTAATAGTTTCAATGATCCACCCGGAACAAATGTTGTTTATAATCTGGATGGAGGTTTATTCTCCAATACTTTTTCCGGTCCAAGATTAAATTTCAGAGGCAACTCTAAGTTTAGCCATAATTCAACAAACGACAATAAACCTGTTTCTCCATTAGACTTTTCGAGTTCCCAGAATTTTCAGAATGGTTTCTATATAAGTGATCCCAGAAGACGTATTCCTGCCTCAGGGACAAACGGTTTTATGAATTCAGATACGCTGGATATCCCTTTGAATGCAATTATATCTGACGTGAATGTATTCGTTGCACTAAATCATACTAACGAAGCTAATCTAATCGCAACATTGATTTCACCTTCCGGAACTTCTGTCACTTTGTACAGCACATCTTCTTTAATTAATAATAGTGATAATATTGTAACGCTATTTGATGACCAGGCCGATTCATCATTAGGGAGCAATAAATATATAATGTTTGCTCCGACTATCAAACCCTTGACAAGTCTAAATTCCGCACTTACAGGCGCAAATACATCAGGCAAATGGAAGCTCAAAATACAGGATGCAGTTGCGGGCGACACAGGCACTCTTTATGCCTGGGGAATTCAATTCAATAATCAGACATCACGTAAAAAGATCTTATCTTTAACTTCACTAATTCAGGGATTTTATAATCCGTCAACCAACCTGATGATACCGGATACAATGAGAGTATATTTAAGAGGAATTTATTCTCCCTATAGCATACTGGATTCGTCAAAAGCTTTATTAAATTCCTCAGGAAATGCAAGCTTTATATTTAATAATATAAATGATGGTGTTCCTTTCATTATTGAGCTGAAGCATAGAAATTCAATTGAAACATGGACTAGACCTCCAACCTTCTTTACTATTGTATTTGGCAATTTTTTTTCACCCTTAACCTCATTTTTTAGCTTTGATTTTACTGTCCAACAATCGCGGGCGTTTGGAAATAATGAAATACTGGTTGACAGTACTCCAGTTAAGTTTGCAATCTATAGCGGGGATGTGAATCAGGATGGAACGGTTGATCTTTCAGATATAATCTCTATATATAATGATGCAACTAATTTTGCATCAGGATACATTAATACCGATTTAAACGGAGATAACTCTGCGGATCTCAGTGATATTATTATTGCTTACAATAATTCAATAAATTTTGTGAGTAAGATAACTCCCTAGTATTTGGGTATTGGGTATTGAGTATTGAGAATTGAGTATTGAGTAAATTACTATTAAAATTTAAAAAGGAGGGTAGTATAATGAAGATTAAAATATATTTAATATTTACTTTTATACTTTTTGTTTATTTGAAGGACTCAACAGCACAAATGTTCTGGCAGCAGGCTTGTACTTTTTTGGGAACCAATTCAAGTTACATAGCTGTTCCCAGCTCAAGCTCTCTGGATATATATGATAATTTTACCTTAGAAGCGTGGGTGAATCCGGCAAATTCCACATCTCCAACGCTTCAGATAATTCTTCAGAAAAAAGAAGGCAACAATTATAACGGTTATACACTTTACCTTAACAATGGTAAAGTTGCAATCAGGACAAATTTAACTACCAGGCTTATTGGAAAAAATGTCATACCAAGCAATACATGGACCCATATTGCAGGGACATATAATTCTTCAACAAATTTATTCAGAGTATATATAAATGGGGCAGTTGATACAAGCGCAACAGTTTTAAGTGCATCTCCCTTTGGAAGTACTGACTCCCTTTTTATAGGTAAAGGCAGTAATAGTCCGTTTGCCGGAAAGCTGGATGAAATCAGGATCTGGAACCGGGAGTTGATCTCATTGGAGGTAAATCCTTTCAGAAGGTTATCACTGGGCACGAGCAGTGGAGTTTACAGTGGACTGGTAATGTCAATGACATTTCAAAATGCAAATTCCTCCGGCTCAAAATTCACTTTAGCAGATTGGTCAGGTAATAATAACAATGGTCTTTCCAGAGGAGTATTTGCATCAGACGAGACTAACGAGCCAAGCGGCAGAATTGCTCTTAATGAATGCCTTGAGATAAAAGGCTTAACAAACTTCGTAAAGGGAAATGACAGTCCTAATATTAATCCTACAACGTCAATAACACTTGAATGCTGGGTTTATCAAAGGTCGGGAACGATTGCGCTGCTGATTTATAAAGGGCCGGATATTGCTGCAAATTTTGCCAACTACGGACTGGAAATTCTTGGAAGTTTTGTACATGCATTTGTAAACGGCCATAATTTTCAACCTCCCGGAAATCTTATTCCTTATAATGAATGGACACACATTGCATTTACTTATTCTGCTATAACAGGAAATTTTGGATTTTATATAAATGGTAATACTGTGTCCTCAGGTCATGATCCTATCGGAAATATACCCAATGATCCTACTTCACTGTATATAGGAGGAAAACCGGCTGATGCATTTTCAAGTACATATTCACTGGATGGTTATATTGATGAAGTCAGAATCATCAGCAAGGATCTATCAGGCAGTGAAATCAGAAATACAATGTATGAATCATATGATGAATCAAATGACCCTGAATATACAAATGTAACTTATAATTTCGATGGCTATATGGTGAGCAACACTGATCCCGGACCCACGCTGCAATTCCAGGGAAATATGGCTTTCAGCAATAATACTTTTCTTGGGAGCGTACCCCTTTCACCAATTAATCGTGAAAATGATTTGAATTTTCCTGAAAGCTTTTATTTGAAAACCTCAAACAAAAGAATTCCCGCTTCGGGAACATCAGGAAACATGAATACCGATACACTGAATATCACTTTGAATGAAACTATAAATGACATTAATGTTTTCGTTGCACTAAATCATACGAATGAAGGTAATCTCACAATGACCTTAGTTAATCCAAATAATTTTCAAGTCATTGTTTATAGCAATAATATTTTGGCGGGATCCGGTGATCATGTTAATACAATATTTGATGACCAGGCGGATTCTTCCCTATTTGATTCCCGGTACTTTTCGTTCGGACCGACTGTTAAATCATTTCATTTATTGAATTCAATTTTTAGCGGTGGAAATACGAACGGGGCGTGGAAGCTGAAGATCAGTGATAATGCCTCAGGAGACACAGGAAAACTTTATGCCTGGGGAATACAGTTCAATAATTTGTTAAAGAAAAAAAGCGTACTTTCTCTTACTGCCCTATTGCAGGGATTTTACAATCCCTCTTCTAATTCATTAATTCCCGATACAATGAGGATATATCTGCGAAATAACACAGCGCCTTTTTCAGTTATTGATTCTTCAAAAGCTATACTAGGCGTAGCGGGAACATGTATTTGTGATTTTAAAAATATAATAGATACAGTGGATTTTTATATACAGCTAAAGCATCGAAACTCCATTGAAACCTGGAGCAATTCAGGCTTATTAAGATTTGATTCTACTAATCATTTGAGCTATGATTTTACCGCTTCTCAAACCAAAGCATTCGGAAATAATATGATACAGGTGGATTCATTACCGGTCAAATTTGCAATTTACAGCGGTGATGTAAATCAGGACGGTACGATAGATCTTTCAGATATTATACTAATATATAATGACGCAAATAATTTTGTATCTGGTTATGTGAAGACTGATTTGAATGGTGATAATTTCATCGATCTCAGTGATTTGATTCTCGCTTATAATAATTCGAATAATTTCATAAGTAAAATTACGCCTTGATCGTTTCATATCTGCATTATTAATACCGTCAGTAAATTATTCTATGCCAGAAAAAGTTCTGTCGTTATTTTATCAAAACCATCCGTTTTGTCTGAACAAACTTATTTGCCTCCAGTCTGTAAAAATAAGCTCCACTTGACAGATTTATTCCATTAAATTCTACAGAATACTTACCTGCTGTTTTAAGTTCATTGTTTACAAGCTTTATTATTTCTCTTCCGAGAATGTCATATATAATTAATTTTACTTTTTTCCTTCTTCGGGTAAGTCAAAGTTAATTTTTGTAGTTGGATTAAATGGATTAGGATAATTTTGTGATAGATAATATTCTGTAGGGATTAAATTTTGATTTTCGTTTTCATATGTTTCTTTGTTTCCGAATATTTTTTGAATGTCATTGTTTACGATCTGCATGAGATCAGAAATATTTTCAGGTTTATAAGGCTTATTTATTTCTTTGAGTGTTTTCATAACTGAAAGCTCATTCTTTGCCGTTTCGTCACCTATTTCTGCTGCTTCTTCAAGAGAACTTATTTTTAACTCTGCTTTCTGTTTTTTGTTTTGAGTTACATTGATAATCGTTTTTCTTATTTCCTTTCTTTGCTCTTTTGTAAAGACTTTTTTATCATACTTGTCATTTGGATCGTCATTTAACTCATCATTATTTGAAGATAGAAAATCGTTATCTGGAGTTTTTAAAGTGCTGTTTATGTCATGGCTGATTGGCAATTGATCATTGTTAATTGATAATTGAACATTGGACCCTCCTCCTCTACTGCCCTGCAAAAGTAAGCTTGTTGCCGCATAATCCCACCTCGCAAGCAATCCTTCATATGAATACGGATTCTCATTTATTATACTCTGAAAACCATTCATTGCAGATTCATATTGCTTTAACCTTACTTTACATTTCTGAACCAAATAATTACAATTCCAGACCATCGCTTCATTACCGGAATGATTTAATATTAAATTTTCAAAATATGTTTTAAGATTTCCGCATGAGGCGGATGAAGTATCCGTCATCAATAATGAAAGATAGAGTTTTGAAAGAGCAGAAATACTTTCTGTGCTGTCCGGGGAATTGTCTATTAATTCATAACATAAGCTTTTTACAGCGCCTTAAAACCATTTTTGTCTTGAGAACTGGAACCAGCCAAAGTATCGCCGGCATAAAAGTTGGCATTATTCATAATAATTGTACCGGAATCTGAAAAGCTTATTGTATTTGAATGACCGGAAAACATAATATTTTTTCCATTTGAAATGACAGTATCTTTACAAGTAAAAGAAACTCCGTTAATTACTTCATTCGCTACTAATGTCCCGCCTTCCTGCATCACGGGAGCAATCTTGAATAGCTTTCCTTCACCCGGCATGAAATCTCCAATAAAAACAAATTGGCTGTCATTTTTGTTAAATGTTAGACTTGTATCTCCTGTTTCAAGGTTAAATATTTTCCAATTATTAAAACCCGGAAGATTATTTGGATTTATTCTCAAAGTTACTAATCTTCTTCCACCAATGTTATCTGGAGAATTATAATTAATAAAAGGTGAGCATCTTCTGTTTATTATCATAAAATATTTTGATTGCTCTGTTTCATTGTACTTTTGAAAGAATGCAGCCTGCAAAAATGCCACACTATAAGTCTCCGGATTTAAACTAGAAAAATCAGGAGGTTGGCCAGGAACAGCAGGGAATGCTTTTAATTCCTGTATAAAAGTATTCGACCTCATTTGGTTTCTTTCATCTGCATCACGATATATATAACTTTTTCTGTTAATATTATCAAAACTCATTATATTTGGTCCCCATTTTCTTAGAGTCGAATCTATCTTTTGCACACCTGCCCATTGTCCTGTCCATACACACTTTGGTGTCTCGGGGTCTGGTTTGTATCTGTTAGACCACGTTGATAATAGGACGTATTTGTAAACGCGTTATCAGAATTGTATGCAAAAAACATAATTCCTTTGGCGCCATATGTAATAGCTAAACTAGCCATCAATTTCATCTCTTCATTCGAGGGTTCTTTCAGTTTGTGTCCCGGAGTCCAAATTAAGTGTGCCTGCTCAAGATGTATAAGGTTTAAATCGGTTGAATAGTATTTTGAAATAGAATCCGTCTTTTTCATTATTTTCATAAATCCATCACCGGCACCTCTTCCAAAATCTATTTTATCCTGAAGCCAATTCTCATAAGTTGAAACTGAGACCTTGTGACTCAATATCTCAGAAGTAGGTGAATAGTCACTATTACTTAGCGTGCTTGGATGTTCTGATGAAGCATATTGGGGTCCTAGAGACTGGTCAAATCCTTCTAACGGATAGGAAACATTTACAAGATATTTTAGATGTGCTTTTGCAACTAAATGATTGTTTATATAAGAAGCGCCTAGCTCGTATTTATTTCTATTCGCATCCCACGGAATGTGTACAGAAAATAAAGGATAATTAAGATTGACCATTAACGATAATTTGTCACTGGATTCTTGTTTTATAAGACTATCAACGTAACTAATAGCCGAAACAGTATTGAATTCAAATTCTTCTATATAAAAGTTATTTGGGATTGGATTGTTTGGATCATACCCATGCAAAGCAATGTCGGTTTCTTGACGAATATCATTATCCCATTGTCCTTTAAACAATTGATGGGCGGACTGGTTCTCCACTCTAACATAATCTATCCACATATTACATTGTCCATACCAGTAAACTCTGAAATCAGTTTTGATTGTATTTGTATCATTTGTTGATGACCAATCTCCAAAATCTTTTCGAAAACCGGGACAAATTAAACCGGGATCTATTTCGATTGCACTTGGACCCTGGTTAGGTATAAAATAAAATTCTTCCAAATATTTTCCATCATAATTTGTTTGAGGATTTATTCGAAAATATTTTGCTAAAATATCTATACTATCAATAATATTTCCATTCCAATCATGTACAATTATTGCACAAACTTTTGTATTTGGATTTATACCGATAACGGAAGTATCAATTCTTATTCTCGGCATCACATACCAGGCATAAGCTGCATCAGCAATCCACGGGGGCCAGTACCTATTTGCCTGTTCCCTATTTGCTCTGAGATTCTTTACAACATATCCAGGAACTGCATCAGGAAAAACAGAACAAAACCTCACCGATTGACCATTTCCATAAGGGGTATTATCTACTACATCTTCCCCTACCTCATGATCTTTATAACTATAAAACCAATAATCAGGGTCAACACTATCCTCGCATTGGTAGTCACTTCTCTGACCGAAAGCTAGGTATTGTATTTTTGGTCTATCCATAACTGAGCGAAAACCATTATTCCTATTGCTATCCATTCTTTGAATCACAGCATCTCTATATTCAGAAGTTGGGAAATTTATACTATCATTTGAAATTCCTGGCCAGCCCCAATTAGGAGGACCTGTATATTTATGCCAGGTGTTAGTGCCAAGTTGTGGATAATATACGTAATGTGTGTCAATTCCCGAATGCATTACATTAATCAAAAACTCTTTGTCAGGGTTTCCGGAAGGTGGAATTAATAAAGTATTATTAGCTTTCTCTGATGGTGTTTTGAAAATAAAAGCTGCAACCACTAAGAAAAGGACTGCAGAAATTAATAATTTTGTTTTCATTTGTTTTGTAATTTAGATTTCTGCCCGATTGCAGACAGTTAAAAAATATTTTTTATTTT
>JBBSDT010000090.1:0-10298 GCA_038240405.1 Ignavibacteria bacterium | reverse complement strand
TTTCTCAAAAAAGATTAGTGGTACATTTTTTTCTCACAGGGATTTCTCAAAAAAGATTAGTGGTACATTTTTTTCTCACAGGGATTTCCCTATAAATATCAGGGGTTTCCCTGCGAAGTACAGGGGTTTCCCTGCGAGTCAGAATGGTTTCCCTGAATAATGCAGGGGTTTCCCTGTGAGTCAGAGTGGTTTCCCTGAATAATGCAGGGGTTCCCCTGTGAATCAGAGTGGTTTCCCTGAATAATGCAGGGGTTCCCCTGTGAGTCAGAGTGGTTTCCCTGCGAAATGCAGGGGTTTCCCTGTAAGATAGAGTGGTTTCCCTGCGAAATGCAGGGGTTTCCCTGTAAGATAGAGTGGTTTCCCTGCGGAATAAAAAAATGGTATATCTGCTAATAAATTCCTTTTTTTATCTAAAATCGGTGTTTTGTTAAATAGCTAAATTGCTTTCCGGTTTACCGTAAGTAATTTTATTCAAGGCATTTAACTAACACCTGACTCTGTCACTGAATTTTTGTTAGAATTGTTCCCTAAGTAAAATACAAAAAACAATTTAAAACGCAAAATTACATTATTAATTAATAATAAAAATCTAATCCACAGTTTTTTTCTTACTGACGTCCAAAACAATTTTATTTCATTAATAAAACATTAATTACGAAATAAAATTAAACAAAATGTGTTGAAAAGAAAGCGGGTAATATAAATGAACCGGGACCTCGGAAATTAATTTATTTTGGACGGATGTGATTTTTTCTGAAATCTAATATTTATTATTAAATTTAATAATAGCTTTGAATTATTTATTATAAGAACATACTAAATTTTATAACAAATTTAAAATAATGGACAGTAAAGAACAATTTTCCGCATCAATAAATGATGGATACAGTTTCAAAGGAGATTCAATAATATTAGGGGGAGCAATATTTAAAAGTGAGAATTTGACTGGAGTACAGATAAAGCTTCCACTTAAAACTATGAACCGGCACGGTCTGATAGCGGGTGCTACGGGTACCGGAAAAACTAAAACGCTTCAGGTTATAGCAGAGGGACTATCTTCAAAAAGTGTACCTGTTTTACTAATGGACATAAAAGGTGATCTTAGCGGGCTTGCAAAACCAGGGGCAAGCAATGAAAAAATTGAAGACAGAGCAAAAAAAATCGGCATGACTTATTCGCCGGCCGGATTTCCTGTTGAGCTGATGTCAATTTCAGAGGAAAAAGGTGTTCGTCTGAGGGCCACTGTTTCTGAATTCGGACCTGTACTGTTTTCAAAAATTCTTGAATTGAATGACACTCAGGGCGGAGTGGTTTCGATAATTTTTAAATATTGTGATGATAATAAATATCCCTTGCTGGACTTAAAAGATTTCAAAAAAATGCTTCAGTTTATTTCAGAAGAGGGCAAAAAAGAAATCGAATCCTCTTATGGCAAAATTTCAACCACCTCAACAGGTACAATTTTAAGAAAGGTTATTGAACTCGAGCAGCAGGGGGCAGATTTATTTTTTGGTGAAACATCTTTTGAAGTAGAAGACCTGCTGAAAATAAATGAAGAAGGAAAAGGAGTTATTTCTATAATCCGTTTAACAGACCTCCAAAACAAGCCGAAATTATTTTCAACATTTTTACTGTGCCTTCTTGTTGAAATATATAATACATTTCCTGAAGAAGGAGACGCTGAACAACCAAAGCTTGTTATATTCATTGACGAAGCACACCTCCTTTTTAATGAAGCCTCCAAAGCATTGCTTGACCAAATAGAATCAATCATTAAACTGATCCGCTCCAAGGGCGTCGGTATATTTTTCTGCACTCAAAATCCTACGGATATTCCGAATTCAGTATTAAGTCAGTTAGGTATGAAAGTACAGCATGCCCTGAGAGCCTTTACTGCCAATGACAGGAAACAAATCAAGCTGATAGCTGCAAACTATCCTACGTCGGAATTTTATAATATCGAGGAGCTTCTCACCTCAATGGGTATCGGAGAAGCGGCCGTAACTGTGCTCAATGAAAAAGGAAATCCTACACCTTTAGCGGCAACATTGCTTTGCCCGCCTGCTTCAAGGATGGATATTCTGTCTCCCGGTGAAATTGACGAAGTAACAGGAAAATCACATCTTATAAAAAAATATAATGAGTTGATAGACCGGGAAAGCGCTTATGAAATTTTAACCAAAAAGCTTGAAGAATCTCAGCAGTTAACACAAAGTGAAGAACAACAAAAAAAACAACCACAGTCGGTACACCAGGAAAAAAGCGCCGTTGAAAAAGTTTTGACAAGTACAACTGCACGTCAGGTGGGAAGAACAGTGGCAAGAGAATTAACGAGAGGATTACTGGGAGTGCTTGGAGTCGGAGGAACTACCAGAAGAAGAAAGACAGGTTTTTTCTAAATAGTTTGGGAATAAATCTTTTGATAATTCAAAGATTGCTTCATCGGCAAGTAATAGGCATTTCGGCAAAGGTTTATTTTTTAAGGGTTTTCCCCTCCTTTTCTGATCGTCTCAAAACTTAATGACTTCTGATAAACCCCCGTCTGTGTGAGCAAAGCGGCTACTTAATTTTAACATTCCCAAGCTGGGGCTTGGGAATTAGTTCCTCCTGCTCTTTTAGAGTATGTCTCAAAATACTGAATTTCATCGGACTTTCGAGAAATAGAAAAGTAAATCTTTCATTTTTAAAATCAAATTAGAGATTGCTTCGTCGTACGAAAAGCACGACTCCTCGCAAAGATCGTTTTGAAATATGCTCTTTTTTGAAGAGGTACCAAGATGGAAGTTGAAATTTGTTCAATGATATTTTCTTCGTTTTTTATAATTTCTATAATGATTATTATATTAATCATTTAATTTATTTAATATCAGGCGGAGGATGTGAAGATAGCTGTAATGCAGCCTTATTTGTTTCCTTACATTGGCTATTTTCAGCTGATCAATTTTGTTGATAAGTTTGTAATCTATGATGACGTTAATTATATTAAAAAGGGATGGATTAACAGGAACAGAATCCTTACTAATGATAAAGAAAATCTTTTCACGGTTCCGCTTAAGAAAGCCAGCCAGAATAAATTAATTAAGGACATTGAGATTTCGGATGAAAAAAAAAGTACGAACCATCTTTCTGAAACTATTTTCAGAAGTTACAAGAAAGCGCCTTTTTTTGATGAAGCATTCGGGCTAATCTCAGAAATTCTAAATTCAGGTGAAAAGACAATTGCAAAATTTAATTTCCTTAGCTTAAAGAAACTTTGTGCTTATTTAGCCATAGAAACAAATATTATCGAATCTTCTTCTGTATATTCTAATTCAAACCTTAAGCAGCAGGAAAGGATTATTGACATTTGCAAGAAAGAAAATGCGGATCATTACATTAATCTGAGCGGAGGAAGAGATTTGTATTCAACGGAAATTTTTAAGTCACACGAAATCAAACTTAATTTTATGAAATCATCATGCATATCATATAAACAATTTAATAATGAATTTAAAGATTCACTTTCAATAATTGATGTACTGATGTTTAATTCAAAAAGCAAAATCATGGAATTTCTTGGTGAATACGAATTGATATGATTAAACACAGGTGCATTCCTCTGGATTCTCCTGCTGAATGGAAGGAAGCATTATCGGGAATAAAGCATTCATTTAGCCAGACCTGGGAAAACTGTTATGCAATGCATCTTACGACTGCTTACAAGACTTATTTATACTGTTTCGAAAAAGAAGATTTAAGAATTATATGCCCGGTTTCCGAAAGGACTTACGGGGGCTTTACAGATATTGTTACCCCGTATGGCTTTTCAGGATTTACAGGCACTGAAGACTTTACTGAATTTCCATTTTATTGGGAAGAATTTGTGAAGGAAAAGAAATATGTTTGCGGCTATATCAGTTTGAATCCACTCCTGGAAAATAAAACATATTATAAAGAGGAAGATTCATTCAGTGCAACAAATTTATATTTTATAAATCTGGATTTAAGCCTGACCGAGCTATATGTTAATCTGGACTCAAACAGAAAAAAACAAATTAAAGATTTCAGAAAAGCAGAGACAACCTTTACTTATGATAAGAAAATACTGACTGCTTTTTTTACAGGCAATTATTATAATTTCTTAAAGAGAATCGGTGCATCTGCTGCAAATTATTTTGTAATGGAAACCCTTGAGTATATTTGTAATCTTGAAAATGTTTATATGGTTGGGGCAGGAAACGGAGAAGAAATAAATTCTCTTTATATCTTTGGATGCACAAATTATATTGGCGACTGCCTGTTCAATATTTCCACCGAGGATGGCAAGAAAAATGCGCCTTTATTATTATGGAGCGGATTAAAATTTTTCCGGTCAAAAAAAATCCCTGTAATGAATCTCGGAGGAGGCATTAAAAATGATGATAACGTTGCTTTGTCGAAACAAAGATTTGGAGCATTTTCGGTTCCTTTTATAAATTTGAAGCAAGTCTATGATTTGGAAGTATATAAAAAATTATGCATGGAAAAAAACGTCAGCCCTGATAGTACCGGTTACTTCCCTGCTTACAGAAAATAGTTTTTTAAAACATAATTCAAATTGTTTACAAAATCCGCAAGGTTCTATGATGCAATTTATCATTTTATAGATTATAAATCCGCATCCGAAAAACTTCATAAAATAATCCAGGCTCATAAAGCAGGAGCGTCTACTCTCCTCGATGTAGCATGCGGAACAGGCAAGCACATTGAAAATCTTAATAAATATTATGAAGCAGAGGGTCTTGATTTAAGCGAAGACCTGCTTAACATAGCTAAAGAGCGGTGTCCCGGAAATGTGTTTTATTTAGACAATATGATAAATTTTAATTTGGATAAAAAATATGATGTGATCACATGTTTGTTCAGCTCGATTGCTTATGTTAAAACACAGGAACATCTGTACCAAACTATACAAAACATGTCGCATCATCTTAAGCCCGGTGGTATAATAATTATTGAACCATGGTTCAGCAAGAAGAATTTTTGGAGCAATATAATTACGGCAAATCATTATGATAGTGATGATTTAAAAATCACCTGGATGTATACAAGCAAGATAGAAAATGAACTTTCGATACTGGAAATAAATTATCTTATCGGGACGACCGAGAAAGTAATTTATTTTAAGGAACGCCATGAGCTGGGGCTTTTTGATGATTTCCAATACAGGGAGGCATTAAAAGATGCAGGGCTCAAAATCAGTTATGACAATGAGGGATTGTTTGGCAGAGGCATGTATATAGGAATTAAAATTTGATACTTTTTAAGTTATTTTTCAAAAATGAAAGTTAGCGTCTGGATGTCGGCTTACAATCACGAAAAATACATTGCACAATGTCTGGATTCTGTTTTGTCCCAGGAAACAAACTTTGATTTTGAAATAATATTGGGGGAAGATTGTTCCACAGATAATACAAGAGCTCTTGCGGTTAAATATAAAGAAAAATTTCCCGATATATTCCAGCTTTATCTTCCTGAAAAAAATATCGGAATGATGGAGATGGATATTGCAACGTGGAAAATGTGTACCGGGCAGTATATTGCTCTCCTGAACGGGGATGATTACTGGACTGATAAAAATAAATTACAAACTCAGGTGGACTTTTTGGAAAACAATCCTGATACAGTAATGTGTTATCACAAAGCATTTGTTGAAAACGAAACTAACGGTTATTCCTTTGAAACCGTATTTGACGAAAAGGATAATACTCTCCCTGTTGAATCCTTATTGCAGGGTTATAATCCTGTGATGACGCCTACAGTGATGATCCGGAATATTCTGGAACCTCCGGACTGGTACTCTGAATTACCTTACGGAGATATGCCAATTTATCTGATGCTTGCTGAAAAAGGAAAGATAAAATACATTGATAAGATGATGAGTGTTTACAGGATTCATTCAAACGGTCAGTGGCAGGGGGAGACTGTTTACAATAATCTTCTTAAAGATCTCAAATTCTATAAAGTAATAAATGAGAAACTTAATTTTAAATATGATCATCTGATCAAAAAAATATTTGCGAACAGATATTTTGATTTAATTATTTGTAATATCAAGGAAAACAATTTTGTCGAGGCAAAAAAATATTATGAGGAATTAATGATGACTGACATGGACTTTCTGAATCAAAATAAAAAAGACATTAGCAGTATTTATGGAATATTATACGAAGATATCTGTATTGAAAAATTTGATGAGCTGCTTAACCGGGAAATTAAGTGGAAAGTAAACTAAATTTGTACCATCTTAATTGACTGTTTTAAAAAGCTAAAATTAAAGTTGAAAAGTATTAAGAGACTACAGCTTTTAATTGGACATTAATTAGAAGCTTGGATAAACAAGCCGGGAGAATTTGGGAAAGCTACGGATGACGACTTGAGAAATGGAATTAGGATACTTGAAAGAGCCATTATTTTATAACAATTCTGCCAGAAATAGGAATAATTTAAAAAATAATTTAAATGACTGAAAATACTGATAGTCCGGATAATACCAATCTAAATAATACCGATCATACCGAAAATTCGGAGACCGAGAATTCGAAAAATACTGATACCGGTAATACCGAAAATACTGATACCGGTAATACGGAAAATACTGATACCGGTAATACGATGCCAGTTTATGTTCCGGAAAACAGGCCAATCGGCAATGTAAAACTTCTTCTTGAAGATATCCGTGAAAGAGGTATAGATTTTAGATATATACTTGATGTGGGAGCAAATCTTGGTGAATGGACCAGACTGGCCAAGGAAGTATATCCTGATTCGGTATTTTATATGATAGAGCCACTTTCGGAAATGGAAGCGAATCTTTCTAAAATTTGTATAGATTTTCCGGGAACAAAATATTTCTCAAATGCAGCGGGAAATAAAATGGGAGAACATATTCTTACCACCTGGGGTGATGACCTTTCGGGAGCTAGTTGTCTGAAGGAAGAAAATGAATATTTAATGTCTTTGAATAAGCAAAGGATTGTCAAGATCATAACCATTGATTCCTTAATAGAAAGCGGACAAATCAATGTCCCTGATTTAGTAAAATTAGACGTTCAGGGATTCGAATTAGAAGCTTTGAAAGGAGCTACAAAACTATTTGGATACACCGAAGCTTTCATTCTTGAAACATCTCTATTTGAGTTTACTCAAGGAACTCCAATATTATCAGAAGTAATAAAGTTTATGAGTGAAAGAGGTTATGAAATTTATGACTTTCCCGGGTTTTTGAGAAGACCGTATGATGGAGCGTTAGCTCAAATAGATGTTTGCTTTGCTAAAAGAAACGGACTCTTAAGGAGTTCGAATGCGTGGCTTAAATTAGAAATTCCAATTAAAACAGATGAACATACTGGATTTGAATCCTAAAGATTTCACATCTGAAATAACACCAGTTGCGCAAGGCTTAAAAAGGCCTCGCTGGTCCGTAATGATCCCCACGTTCAACCCGGGGAAATATTTTATTGAAGCAATAAATAGCGCAGTCAGTCAAAACATTTCTCCCGATGAAATGCAAATTGAAGTTGTCGACGATTGCTCGACGAAAGTTGACGTGCAGAAAATTGTAAATGATAACTGGAATGGCCGGGTGCTTTATCACAGGCTTCCGAAAAATGTTGGTCATTCATTCAACTTTACTGAAAGCGTTAAAAGAGCTAAGGGTGAGCTGGTGCATCTTCTTCACGATGATGATAAAGTAAAGCCGGGATTTTATACAAAGTTCGATGAAATTTTCAAAAAGTATAAAAATATCGGAGCGGCTTTTTGCAGGCAGGAATATATAGATGATGACGGTAAATTTATGTTTTATTCCGAGCCTGAGACTGAGAAGACAGGGATTCTGGAAAATGCACTTGTAAAACTTGCAGAGAAGCAGAGGATACAATATTGTGCAATGGTTGTAAAGAGGGAAGCTTATGAAAAGACCGGGGGGTACATAAACAAAAATATCGGTTGTGAAGACTGGGAGATGTGGGTAAGAATCGCTTCCTTGTTCCCTATTGCTTATGAACCGGAGGCCCTTGCCGAATACAGAATTCACAGAACTTCCATGACCCTGACTGATATGAGAACAGGGCAGGATATGAGATTTCTGAGAGAAGCAGCGGATATTTTTACACAATATCTTCCCGAAGAAAAAAGAGAAGAAGTTACTTTATTCAGGAGGAAACATTATGCTGTTTATTCCTTTAACAATGCAAAGAGAATGTATGAAGAATTTAATGATGAAGAAGGTGCGGCAGCCCAGTTAAGTGAAACAATAATTTTAAATTCAGAGCTTGTCTATAGCAATCTGGATTTTCTGAATAAATTTAATACTCCAATTCATAGCGCCGGAGTATCTGTAATTATTTGCTGTCAAAATGACCTCCTGACAATTGACGACACTCTAAAAAATTTATTCAATCAGAAAGTTCCGAAATACATTCCATGGGAAATTATTCTCGTCGATATCTCCACTGACAACACATCTGAAATTGCATCCGAAGCCTGGAAAAAATATGGCAGTGATATTTCCTTTAAAATTTTATCACCGGAGAATAAAGGAATTCTTGAAGCGCGGAATACCGGCATAGAAAATTCAAAATATAATTTCATTGTTTTCTGTAATCCTGGTAACCTTCTGAATGCTGACTATGTCACCAAGGTATCGGGGCTGATGATGAGTAATATAAAGCTTGGAGCCATAGGCGGCTTTACTGAAGCTTCGGCAAATATTCCATTCCCCAATTGGTTTAATGATTGGAGTAATACCAGCTATCACACCGGTGACCAGTTTGAATACTCAGGAGATATAACATGGTCCAAAGGAGTTCTCTGGAGCGCAGGTCTCGCCTTCAGAAAAGAAGCCTGGACTTCAGTTTTAAACAGAAATTTCCATTCGTTGTTTCTGGATGAGGCTCATAAAACGGCCCTGGAAGGGATTGATAATGAGCTTTGTTATGCTTTAAGACTTAACGGTTGGAAAATTAGTTACAGTATAGAGTTAAAGTTAAAAATATTTATTCCCGAAACCAATCTTCGGTGGAAATATCTCAGGAAATTATGGAAACAGGCAGGCGCTAATTCAATAATTCTACAGCCTTATGAAGACACGGTCATAAAGCAGATTGATGATTACGCGAAAATTCAGAGAAAAAAGAATTACAGACAGGAAATTTACAAAGTTTACAGAAAGCTGAGAAGTTATAAAAATTGGGAGTTGCTTTCCTATTCTGAAACACTTGAAGACAGTTCGAATATTCTGATGATAGAATTTCAACTTGGAAAGTTAAAACAGCTTTTAAAGAATATTAAAACTTATAACAAAAAAATAAGAATATTACGAAGAATAGCAAGAAAAAAAGATTTTAAGATTTTAAAATATTCTTTTGAAAAGATATATTTTAGTTTTCCTCAATACAGGATAAATAATGACAAAAGGGGCATTTCAGTAATACTGAATGTTCAAAATCACTCTGATGTCCTTCTTCTAAGGGCTCTTGAAAAACTGAAGCACCAACAGCTACCGGCTGGTTTCCGTTGGGAAGTTATATTGATAAGCAGTTTTATTAAAAATGATACTAAGAAGTTGATTTCTGTAAACTGGCAAGGTGTCAACGCAATTCCTTTAAGAATTATTCAGAAGCATTTATTATCAAATGATTCACTTCGAAGTATTTCCCTAACAATTGCAAAGTATAATTATTTAATTTTTTTAAGAGAAAATACTTTTGTTTATCCGGATTATGTTCGTATTGCTTACAAAATAATTCATAAGAACAATAATATTGGAATGGCTGGAGGAGAAGTTGAACCAGACTATGATGTCAAACCGCCAAAATGGTTTGGTACTAATAAAGAATATTTTAATATAGGAAGGCAGGCAGAAAATTCCGGGGATATAACTTTTACGCGTGGATATCTGTGGGAAGATGGATTGGTTATTAAAAAGAAAGCCATGCAAAGTGTCTATGAAAATGAAAATTCATCGGAAATTGAAGACGATGGACGTACACCTACTGAATTAAACTATGAAAGAGAATTTTCTGATAAAATCCGGTTAGCAGGCTGGAAAATATTTTATGAATCAAGATTAAGGCTCAAACATTTCTTAAGTGTTAAGCAATTCAGCTGGGAATATATGCGCAGCTTAAGAAAAATATCCGGAAGGGAGGATGTGAAAAATGAAGCAATGTCTGCTATATTTTCGAATATTGAAAATTCCGGAAATGCCAACAGAAATTTATCATGGCTGTACAATGCAAATAATACTTTACGGCAAATTAAAAATTTTCAGGCAA
>JBBSDT010000089.1:0-10465 GCA_038240405.1 Ignavibacteria bacterium | reverse complement strand
GTATATTGAAAGCGCCCCGCCAGACAAGCCCGTTCCGCCTCCTCTGGGTACAACCGGGATCTTAAATTCATTTGCAAGACGCAATATTTGAGAGACTTGTTCGGTAGTATCAGGTTTTACTACTACTTCCGGATTAAAAGATAGGTTTTCAGTATAATCTCTTGAATATAATTTCAGATTTTCATTGTCATTAATTACCGAATCATCACCTAATATTACTTTAAGTTTATTGAGGATTGAATCGTTTACTTTGTTAAACATACTACAAAATACTTAGCACATCTTGAAGTATCAATTTCATTATAATTAAAAGTAAGAAGAGTGAGGATCAGCCGGGAAAAAACAATGAGTCATTTCCACTTTGTCTGAAGAATTCAAATGCTCTGTTCCGCCAAAATCCTGTGTTGTTAGCTGAAAGATGAAATTATAATGCTGATACGGGAATTCACCCCAAAAATTATATTCTGTTTTTACTATTTTTGACAGGTCATTTATAACTGTATCAGCATTATAATTACCTTCCCCTTGAAAACTAACAATGTGTTTTACGCCGTTTACAAAAAATTCATAATCTTTTTGAGTGCCTATAAGTAACGGACAATCTGCCAGATAATCGTAGGTATCAGCAGAGTATGAATTCTCACTACCGGTAATTTTATCAAGTCCCGTTGTCACATGCCAGCCGGAATATGGAATAATATTAAGCTCAAGATTATTATGTCTTAATTCTTCAATGTACATTAATACGGCACTCGCATCTACAAAACCATGTTCACTATTTAATCCTTTTGTTCTTAAGGAAAAGTCATTTGCAAATACTTTATATTTCACTTTAAAATCCTGGTTGGTACTTTCGATCCGCCATGTATCTTTATCAGTCTTTTTCCAGCTTAGATTATTTCCACTTCTGTCTTCCGCAGAAAATTCCTGAATGCCCGAGGAAAAATTTAAAATAAAGTATCTTCCCGATCTCCATGAAGGAAGCTTGAAGTCCACATATTGATTCGAATTGGAAAAATATCCTTCTACATTAATCTCAACTTGAAACAAATGATTTGAAGGAAAAGGCATGCTTATGGAATATAGAATTTTTGCCTGTGCGAACAGGCTGTTTGGAGAATAACATTGACAATATGTTATAATTAAAATAAGAAAGTAAAATATTTTTTTCATGCAGTGACGATTTAATTTGGAATCATATAATAATGAAAAGAATACGATAGCTTGTTTAAGGTTGTTTCGTAAGATTGATACGGTATAGTTTTTACAGTGCTATGGCCGGCCATTTTAAAAAAATTTACTTTAATTAATTTCCGTAAGCTATTATAATCCCAACTTAAATTCTTTACTGTTTAACTTTAAAGGAGATAGGTATCACCAGTTTATTCCTCTCTTATAAATCAAGTGATTACATGATGTACTCATAACTTACCATATTTAAACATTATAACTTAGCATTGATTTTTCAATTAAAAAATTCGTTGAGTTTAATAGTTATTTTTGTTAATTTTGTATTAAACCTAATAAACCCCTATTTTGAAATTAAACTTTAACAAAATGTTTGGAAATAAACCCAAAGAATCTTCTTACAATGAAGAAGTACGCACTCCTGCAAGAACAAATTACACCCCACAGGAGAAAATTTTAACATTAATCAGCGACGGATGTAAGTTTGAAGGTAACCTTTCTTCTCCATCCACTACTAAAATCGATGGTCATGTTGTAGGGAATCTTCGAGGGGAAAGCGGAATGATAATCGGTGAAAAAGGAATTGTCGAAGGAAATATAAATGCAGTTGATATCATTATTTCAGGGTCGGTTAAGGGGAATATAAAAGCTCATAAACTGGAGATTAGAAGATCCGGATCTTTGGATGGTGATATTATTGTTGAGGAATTGGTTACAGAATCCGGTTCCAAATTTAATGGAACTTCAAAAATGGGAGATACAAAGACTAAGAGTAATATTATTGACATGAAAGTAGATATGAAGGACAATGAAATTGAAATTCATTCGGATAAAAAGACACAGGAAAAACCAGTTTTAAAGTTTCATTAAATTAATTTTAATCCTCTCTCAAGGTCAAAAATTATATCTTCAGCATTTTCAATTCCTGCTGATAATCTTATAAGCGAATCTGAAAGTCCTATTATGTCAAGTTGTTGCCTGGTGTAATAGGGCTTCCACATTGAAACCGGCAGTGTTACAAGAGTTTCTACTCCGCCAAGACTAACGGAAATTTTACAGAGTTCCAGGCTTTCAAGAAAACTCTTTGTTTTTTCATACCCTGCTTTAATTTCAAAACTTAACATACCTCCAAATCCCTTCATTTGCGATTTAGCAAGCCGGTGCTGATCAAAAGTCTTTAAGCCGGGATAATAAACTTTGTTTATTTTCTTGTGATTAATTAAATAGGTTGCAAGCGCCAATGCATTTTCATTCTGCTTGTTCACTCTCAGGGATAATGTCTTTATACCTCTTAGCAAAAGCGATGCATCAAACGGACTTAAGTAATGGCCAAGCACATGTGAGTAATCCCATACTTTATAAATGAAATCCTTTGAACTGCAAACAACTCCGGCCAGCAAGTCGCTGTGCCCTCCAAGATACTTTGTTGCACTGTGAAGTATTACATCAATTCCAAATTCCGCCGGATTCTGATTCACCGGCGAGGCAAATGTATTATCAATCATTGTCAAAATATTCTTATCTTTTCCAAGCTTGCCTATAAATTTCAAATCCGTAACTCTCATCAATGGATTGGAAGGTGTTTCGATATAAATTAACTTTGTTTTCTCCTGAATTGCATTCTTAAATTCCTGGTTATTTTGCTGTTCAACAAAAGTTGTGGTAATTCCAAATGAAGGCAGAATATCTCTTAGGAGTTTTGCAGTTCCGGCATATAGATTTTTTTGAGCTATAACATGATCGCCTGATTTTAAAGTGCAAATAATGGCGGATGAAATAGCTGCCATGCCTGAACCTAACACCAATGCATCTTCAGTTTGATCAAGCCGGGCTAATAGTTTTCCAAGCTGATTTGTTAGCGGACTGTTGTACCGGGGATAAAATTTTAAAGGCCTGTCTTCGGCTGAAATTTTTGCCAGATTCTCGACGGAATCTTCTTTGTAATTTACTGAAAGCCAGATAGGAGGAACAATAGAATTTGTAATATTAAATTCTTCTCCTGAGTGTACTACCAATGTTTCAATACTTTTCTTTTTCATTCGAAAGAAAGTTAAATTAAGATTCTAACCACTATATCTTTAATAGTGTTAAGAACCTTAGCCTGCAGTTAATTTCATCTCTAAATCCTTTTCGGATCCGCTTCTGATGATTTTTAATTTAAGTGTATCTCCTGTTCTCAAGTCATTTACTACGAATAGCAAATCCTGTTCGGTCTGAATCTTCTGTCCATTTGCTTCCAGTATTACATCTTCAGCTTTCAGTCCCGCATTATCGGATAAGCTTCCTTTCTGTACGTCAGTAACAACAACCCCAGTAATCTTATCAAGCTTCAGATATTTTGCAATGCGGTCATCAATTGCCTGAATCCTGAACCCCACATTGAAACTCCGGTCTATCTTTCCGTTGGCTTTTATATCTTCCATAATTTTCTTAACCCGGTTTATGGAAATTGCAAAACCAACGCCAATACTTCCACTGCTATAACCACCGCCGGTAAAAATAATAGTATTCATTCCAATAACATCACCATCTGCGTTAACTAAAGGTCCGCCGGAATTGCCTGCATTTATTGAAGCATCCGTTTGAATCATATCTTTATAAACCCTGGTTCCTTCAGCATTAACTTTCATATTGGTAGCGCTTACAACTCCCACCGTCACTGTCGGTTTATCATTTATTTCAAATAAACCAAAAGGGTTTCCAAGTGCCACCACCCATTCCCCTATTATAACATCATCTGAATTACCGAGTTTAACATATTCCAGGTTACTTTTATTTATTTTTAAAAGTGCAACGTCACTGTTTTTATCTGAACCAATTAATTTTGCCTCAATTGTCTCGCCATTAGTCATAGTTACAGAAATCTTGGTCGCGTTTCCGGCAACGTGATCATTGGTAAGTATGTATCCGTCGGGTGAAATAATATATCCTGAACCGAGTTCTTTAATTACCTGTTTTTGAGGAGCTCTGTTTCCGAAGAACTGCTTAAAGAAAGGATCGTTATCAAACATAGAAAAAGGATCCTGAACCTCCCTGACCTCTTCTACATTAATGCCAACAACCGCCGGTGAAACTTTTTTTACAGCCCGGGTAATTGCAGTCTCTCTTGATTCTGAAATATTTTTATTGTTCTCGTCAATCTTATTCTGAACCTGCGTAATGTTTTGAGCCTGATTGGAATCATTCCCTTTCATAAAATATTTTCCTATAACCAAACCTGTTGTCAAAACCAGAAGAACTGCTACGCTTAGTAAGATTTTCTTTGCCATTGTTAAGTTTGTTTTTGAAATGTTTTGTTCTCCGGAGTTATTAATAATATTTTCTATTTTCATTTTTTATTAAATCTGTTTTGTTTATTAACTATACGAATTTATTTTTTCAAATGTTTCTTTACTTTTTTATAAATAGCATGCCTGTCAATATGAAATTTGTGCATCAGTTCAGATGCTATTATTCCGCTTTCACCAAAGGTATCATCAATTGCAATGTAATCCATTTTAGTGGGATGATACAGTGCTAAGACTTCTGCAACTGCACCAAACAGCCCGCAGTGCCACTGATGATCTTCGCATGTAATTATCAAGCCTGTTTCCTTTGCACACTTTACAATAGTTTCAATATCTATCGGTTTTATTGTATGCAGATTTATAACGCGTGCTGAAATACCCTCCTTTTTTAATTTATGGGAGGCCATAATTGCTTCCCAAACCAGCAGACCACTGGCAATTAAAGTTACATCTTCTCCATCTACCAAAGTATCAGCCTTGCCGAACTCAAATGGAGAATTCATATCGGTAAAGTTCGGAGATTTTTCTCTGTAAAATCTGATATAAAATGGACCTTGAGTATCAAGTGCAAGACTGACAGCTCTGTAAGTCTGATTATAATCGCATGGAGTTACAACATTCATATTTGGTAAAACTCTCATAATAGCTACATCCTCAAAGGACTGATGTGTTGCACCGTCTGGTCCAACAGTAATTCCGCAATGAGATGCACAGATTTTAACATTCATTTCGCTATAAGCAATTGATTGTCTTATCTGGTCAAAAGGTCTCCCAGTAGCAAACTCTCCATATGTAGAAGCTACTGGAATCTTTCCCACCAGAGCCAGACCTGCCGCGGTTCCCATCATATCCTGTTCTGCCACACCAACTGAAATAAATCTTTCCGGATAAGCATCCCTGAACAAATTGGTTTTTACAGAACCCGTAACATCTCCTCCCAAAACTACTATATTGGTATTGTTTTTACCGGCGTCAACCAGGGCATCCGCAAATCCCTGTCTCGTTTCTTTCAGTTCCGGATCCTCTAAATTAAATTGCATTTATCTTTATTCTAAATTCAGAAAAGCAAAAATACTTCTTATATCTTTTGTTTTCAAATGATTAATGCATGCTATCAGTATATTCAGTATATTTCGGAATATTTCGGTAAATTATTTCTTTGAATTCCGGATTTTAAGAAATCGGATGACAATCCGAAGGGATGACATTATTATAGAAAGATTATCAAACAATATAATCCCGAAGGTATGATATATCATTATTCATCAAATAAGAATCGTTCTTTATGTTTTATTTCGTATTTTTTTAGAAATTCAATATATTCTTCTTTGAAAGTTTTTTTACTATGGTGTTTTTCCTGATTTAAAATATACTCATAAACTGTTTTAATTTGTGAATGAGAATATGAAAAGGCTGCATATCCTTCTTGCCATGAAAATACTCCTCGAATAAATTTTTTATTATTCACAAAGTTTGCAGAATTATTTTTTATATCTCTTGTTAAATCTGAAATTGCCATTGATGGACGTAAGCCTACGAAAACATGAACATGATCAGGCATTCCGTTAACGATAATTGTTTTTTGATTTTTGGCGTTAATTATTCCAGCAATATACTGGTGAAGATCATCCTTCCAAACTGCTGAAATTAAATTTTGCCTCCCTTTAACTGCAAATACAATTTGAATATATATTTGTGAGAATGTACCGGGCATGATTATAACCTTATAAATTATTCTATAATAAATGTCATCTTTACAATAATGTCATCCCTACAATAATGTCATCCCTTCGGGATTTTAACTGATTCATAATGTAATTCTACAATAATGTCATCCCTACAATAATGTCATCCCTTCGGGATTTTAACTGGTTTATAATATAATTGCTACAATAATTTCATCCCTTCGGGATTTTGATTAGGTTAATCAAAAATTATTAGAAATCAACAAGAATTCAAGTTGCAGAAATTCTAATTTGTGAAATAAGAAATGTTGAAATTTATTACAGAAAAGAATCAAGGTTATTAATCCCGAAGGGATGACATTATTATAGAAGAGATTATAAATAAATAATCAATCCCGAAGAAATGACAATATTATAGAAAGAGGGATGACCTTATTATAGAAAGGATTATCAAACAATTTAATCCCGAAGGGATGACATTATTATAGAAGAGATTTATCAATAAATAATCAATCCCGAAGGGATGACATTATTATAGAAAGATTATCAAACAATTTAATCCCGAAGGGATGACATTATTATAGGAATGGCATTATTGTAAAAAGGGAATCGGAAAATAATACGCACATATTCCACGTCAATTCTCATTAAAAATTTTAATTATTTCATCAACCAGGTCAGATTCCCGGGACTCTTCATTAACATCTATCCAGTTTATTCTCTTATCTTTTCTGAACCATGTCATTTGTCTCTTTGCATAACGCCGGGAATTCTGTTTCATATATTTTACCATTGATTCGTAATCATATTTACCTTCCAGATACATAAATACTTCTTTTATACCAACGGTATTAAGTGAATAGTGTTTATTATAATCGATATTTTTTTTAACTAAATTTTTTACTTCATCAATTAAGCCATTGTCCAACATATTATCCACCCTCTCATTAATCCTGTTATATAATTGCTTCCTGTCAAACATTAGACCTATCTGAACCGTCTTAAAATCAATTTTCATTTTAATCTCCTGATGTGATGACATTTGCTTTCCTGTTACATAATAAACCTCAAGAGCTCTTATCACCCGGCGAAAATTTTGGGGAATCATTGTCTCCGCAGAGATGACGTCAACTTGCATGAGCTCATTATATAAATATTCCTTTCCTTTTGAATTTAACTTCTCGTAGAGCATATTCCTTATTTCGGGAGACTCTATTTTCTCTTCAAAGAAGCCGTCTATCAGTGACCTGATATACAATCCACTGCCTCCTGCTACGACAGGCTGCTTTCTTCTCGAAAAAATATCTGCAATGATTTCACGTCCTCTTGTTCCGAATTCTCCTGCATTAAATTCTTTTTCAGGACTATGCTCTGCTATAAAATAGTGTTTTATTTCTTTCAGATCTTCTTTCGATGGCTGCGAGGTGGAAATAGGAATGTATTTATATACCTGTCTTGAGTCGGCAGAGATAATCTCGCCGTTTAATTTTTTTGCAGCTTGAATTGCCAGTTTTGTTTTGCCTGATGCGGTAGGACCTACAAGAGCTAAAACTTTTTTCATTGTTCAAATACCATTTCAAATAAACCTGTCATAAAAAATAAGTCTGAACAAAAATATCGAAGCAATCCATATTAATTAAATATTCAGAATTGCTTCGATGATAAATATATTATTTCAATAAAATAAGTTTCCTCGTATCTGAAAATTCAGGAGTTGTTAACTTATAATAATAAATCCCGCTGGAAAGCTTTGATGCATTAAAATTAATTTCATAACTCCCTGAACTTAAGCTTTGATCAACTAAGGTTTCAACGCTTCTTCCGAGGGTATTGTAAATTATTAATGTAACATTTTCCCTATTGTTCTTAGATGGTATATCAAATTTTATTTTTGTTTCCGGGTTAAAAGGATTGGGATAATTCTGATATAATTTGTATTCCCCCGCTAAATTTGAATTGGTAGAACCTATTAATGTAGGAGGGATGTCAGTCGTATCAACAGCTATATTATACAATATTCCTCCGGAGCCGAATTGCCGGGCATGAACTGCTTTGCCGCTCGCCACAACAGTCCTGCCGTCATTAGAAGTACTGCAATAGAAAAATGAGCCGGGAGTATTTACTTTGAATATAGGCGTATTGCCTGTGAACGTTTTAAAGATGTAAAGATCTTCTGTAGTGTTGTTAAATTCTCCCCAGGTGGAGGCTGTTAATATATTGGCATTTTTTGAAAATGAAACAGCAGTTACTTCATCCCCGCAGCCTGCAAACGTCCACAGGGGAGAGCCGCTGCCGCTCTTTTTAAAAACTTTAATCTTTCCGTCGTAGGTGCTGGTTGAGAGAAAATTCAGTGTTCCAGCTGTTATTAAATTGCCATCATAGGAAACATCTACTGTAGTATACCAGTTAAAAAACATTCCCGGAGGTTCCTGATTGGTCCAGAGAAAATTATATGTAGCTCCGTTCCATTGATAAGCCCTGATGAATCCCGAATAATTTATTGTGGCAATAATGCTTCCGTCACCGCTTATTCCCTGCACTGCCTGTGTTCCGTTGCTTGAAGATACCGGATTGATAAGTCCATGGTAAAGAAGCTCCCCCGTAAAGGTTTTTACTACATAAAATTCGGCATAAGTATTTATAATTGCCACCGAATCATTTCCTGAAATTTTTACGCCTTGTATAGCTGCGCCTCCTGTGACAATTAACGGAACTATTCTTTTGCTCCATGCAGGGTTTGTTGATGATGAGTTGAAACCAAAGATTGTACTTGAATCCTGCCTGGATACTGCCGCAATTAAAAACTTTCCGTCTTTTGTAAGATCAAGAGAAGTTGCTACTCCGGTATCAGCAAGACGTGTAAGATCAAAATTAAAGAAAGGAACATTGCTTGCATTTGTAAAAAGATAAATGTTTTGGTAAGAGCCGGCAGCAATTACACCGCCGGTATCAGAAATAGAAACAAAATTTGTAAATCCATTCGGATCAGTCGGGAAATCCCATATAGTAGTCGGATCAGAATTCCCATATAATGAGATTCTCTTATTATTCAGATCCCACCCTACAACACTGTATTTTCCGTTACCGCTTGTCTGACAAAAATCTCCGATAGCAGCAGGCTCGGTATAATTCCACCTGACAGCAGTATTATTAAAAACATTTAATCCCGGATACGAATTTTCATTCGAAAAAAAGTTAGGGGAGTTGCCTGTATTAGGTAAAGGATTTAGAATAATCGTTCTTTTTGAAATACCGTTTTCATTTACATATACATCCTTTCTCCCTACTATATCACTTTGTGAGTATAAAGAAGCGGAATATAAAAGTAATAAGAAAATTAGCTTGCCCATAATAAAGTTGATTAAAATTTATATAATATTTTTCCCAATATAATACTACTATTTAGATAATGAAACATTAAATCAGGGAATATTATACCACGCCCTGGGCTATCATAGCATCGGCAACTTTAATAAAACCTGCTATATTCGCCCCTGTCATGTAATGACCTTTAGAACCGTATTCATCTGCACACTTCAAACAAACGTCATGTATGTCCTTCATAATATTTCTTAATCTATTATCGACATCATCCCTGCTCCAGCTGATATAGATGCTGTTCTGTGACATCTCAAGCCCTGAAACTGCCACACCTCCTGCATTTGCTGCTTTTCCCGGACCGTATAATACCCCAGCGTCAAGCAATATCTTAATAGCTTCCGTTGTACAGGGCATGTTAGCCCCTTCTGCAAGAAGCTTTACACCGTTACTGACAAGATTTCTTGCATCTTCTTCATTAACTTCATTTTGAGTAGCAGAAGGAAAAGCACAATCTGCCTGATGGTTCCATAGTGGATTTGAACTTTCTCTTGTATTTACAGGTGTAAAGACAGCATTTTGATATTTGCCCGCGTAATCCATTATATACCCTTTTTCAATGTTCTTCAAATTCATAAGAAAATCTAATTTCTCTTTATCAAGTCCTTCTTCATCGTAAATATATCCTGTCGAATCCGAAAACGTTACAACTTTAGCCTTAAGTTCTAATAATTTTTCAATAGCATATTGAGCAACATTTCCGGCGCCGGATACGAGACAAACTTTCCCCTCCAAGCTTTCTCCGATTGTATCATACATATATTTTGAAAAATATATCAATCCATATCCCGTAGCTTCAGGTCGCAATAAGCTGCCTCCCCAGCCAACTCCCTTTCCTGTTAACACTCCCGTGAATTCATTCCTGATTTTCTTATATTGCCCGAACATGTATCCTATTTCTCTTCCTCCTACTCCTATATCACCTGC
>JBBSDT010000088.1:0-10542 GCA_038240405.1 Ignavibacteria bacterium | reverse complement strand
CTGCTCATCGAGCATGAAATTTATCAATGCTCTTTCCAGCTGTGCTCCTTTACCTTTATATAGAGGAAAGCCGCTGCCTGAAATTTTGGTTCCCCTTTCAAAGTCAAGTATATCAAGAGATTTTCCCAGCTGGATGTGGTCTTTTATATTAAATGGGAAAACTTTTTTCTCGCCCCATGTGCTGATTTCAACATTATCTTTTTCGGAGTTACCAAAAGGAACCGAATCATCCGGAAGGTTCGGAACAAATTTCAAAAGTTCGCCGATATCCGAGTCAAATTTCCTGAGCTCTTCGTCATATTGTTTTATTTCATCCGAAACCTTTTTCATTTCTGATATTTTTCCGGATGAATCCTGCTTATTTTTTTTCATTAATGCAACATCACCGGTTACTTTATTTCTCAATTCTTTTAGACTTTCGGTCTTTCGGATCAATTCAAGCCGTGTGTGGTCAAGTTCCATGATTTTATCAACCACACCGGTATCTTCACCTCTCAGACCTATTTTATCTTTTACAAATTGTGCAGATTCCCTGATTAATTTTATATCAAGCATTTTTGAAAGTTTAAATTAGTACCCCAGCTGAACTTTTAATAACCTCAAACCCTCAAGCGAATCCATAGGCTTAAATCCTAATTCAGATTCCATCTTAAATGTAGTTAATCCTGATTTTAAAGGCCGGGGTGCAGGCTGAGTCAGGCTGGCAGTAGTTATAGGTATTACTAATTCTTTATTGAATTTAAAAACATCGCACATTTTCATGGCAAAATCATACCGGGATAAAATATCTGCTCCTGCAATATTGTAAATCCCGCTGCAATTTTTTTCAATTATTTTCAACGTTCCAAAAGCCAGGTCATCTATCATTGTTACATTGCTATATTGATCCGTCACAATATTCACCGGCTGGTTGTTTCTTAATTTATCTGTCATCCACAAAGCAAAGTTTGGCTTGACATTATTTCCTATTCCGTATAAAACAAGAGTCCTTATAATTGTATATTTTATGTCGCTTGTCACAAGAGCATTTTCACTCGCAAGTTTCTCTCTCCCGTAAAATGAGATAGGATTGGGAACTGCATTTTCAGTATAAGGTCCGTTTCTTCCGTCAAATATATAATCAGTCGAATAATGAATTACCTCACAGCCGTTTTTTCTTGCCGCAATTATAATATTTTTTATACCATCCACATTCACTTTCCATGAATATTCACGCTCTGTTTCGCATTTATCTACATTGGTAAATGCAGCGCAATTAATAATTATATCCGGAGTATAATATTCTACAATTTTCTTGACCTCGTCTTTTTTTGTAATATCGAGATTTTCATATGGATGACCATAATCTAAATAAGATTTCTCTTCAGCTGAAGTTTGAATAAGTTCATGATCTGTTTCCCTTGTAAATATTGAAGTAATTGCTTGTCCCAGCAGACCATTTGAACCTGTAATTAAAATCTTCATGTAAATTTAAAATATTTTCTGCGGTTATTTTTATTAATCAGGTATGGCTAATTTATTTTTGTTATTATTTCAGACTTTTTAGTTCATCAATTCCTGCCAGTGAAGCATTGAATGAGGCTATCCTGTTCGCATAATGGAGACTTTTTTCAAAATCTTTATTGGTGGAATAATCCAGTGTGAAAGCCGAAGCAAATACATCGCCGCATCCGGTGGAATCTACAAAGTGCGGGTTTTCAATAGCTCCAATTTCATAATGCTTTAGAGTGTGGAATTTATCAGGATCTCCTTCGGATTCCTTTCTTTTAAAACCTGACACTCCCTCTTTGCCCCGCGTAACTATTAGTCCCTTTACTTCATTATTGTTAAGGAGTATCTTTTCTGCAATTGTATATTCATTCAACTTTTCTCTGGTTAATGTTGCAATCTCAAATTCATTCATCTGTACGGTATCTGCATTGGTACACCATTCATACCAGTTATCTATGGTGGTATGTACTCTGCTTCCATCTTCCTTTGTGTTCATTACTATATTGTGAATATCAATGTGCATAAATCCTTTAAAATGTTTTCTTATTTTTTTTAGGGTTTCGAGGGTTATGTCAGTTCCCGAAATCATATTCACTAATATTGAATCGGCAATACTAAAAAATCCTTCGCATTGCTTATAATCCAGTGTGTAAGTAGGTTCTGTAGATTTCTCTACACGGGCGCTTTTGTCTGAATTGTATAAGTTATAATATAAATTAACTTTTCGGGTAGGATGTTTTACTTTATTTATTCCGTGAGTCTTTATTTTACTATATTTTTTAAAAATATTTATGACATTCTCAAATTCATCTTCTCCAATATTCATTATTGGGATTATACAGTCCGAATCTTTTGAAAGTACTGCCATGCTAACAATTGAATACAGTATCCCTCCGTAGCTTTGAACTGCTTCTCCCCTTACTTTATGAATTACATCTACACATGGCTCACCTATAATAATATAGTTCATCTTTGTCCTTTGAATATTTCATCTACTTTATCAAAGACCTCTTTTGCAAGCTGAATATCTCCGGCTTTTAAATTCTCTTTGAGCTGTGATTCCTTAGTAGCTGATGTAATAGCGCTGGAAACTATTTCTTTTCTCAGACACCAGGCCAGGGCGAGGTTCGAAACCGTTATTTCCAGTTCTTCCGAAATTTTTATAAGCTCTCCAACCTTTTGCAGGTTCTCTTCGCTTGCAAGCCTTTTTACGAACACATTATTTTTCTCATCTCCCAGCCTCGAATCCTGATCAATTTCTTTTTTATTATATTTTCCAGTTAAAACACCCTGGGCAAGCGGAGACCAGACTACAAGACCAATTCCATGAGTCTCGCAATAATTCATTACTCCATTATATTCTATTTCCCGGGCAAGCAAACTATATTGCGGCTGATTGCTGATAGGCTTATGAAGGTTACTTTTCTCGCAGAAATCCACTGCATCTTTAATTTCATCCCGGGTCCATTCACTAACACCCCAGTATAGGATTTTTCCCTGCTCAATTAAGGTATTGAAAGCTCTGCAGGTTTCTTCTATCGTACTTTCAGAATCTGCACGGTGGCATTGATATAAATCTATATAATCTGTTCTTAAGTTTTTCAGAGAATTATGAACGGATTCCATAATGTGTTTTCTCGATAAACCCTTGTCATTAGGCTTATCTGTTACAGGCCAGTAGCATTTGGAAGCAATAAATAAATCCTTTCTCCTGAAATTACCTAATGTCTTTCCTAAAAATTCTTCTGCAAGACCCCGGGAATAAACATCCGCAGTGTCGAAAAAATTGATTCCATTATCAAAAGCAACATTAATCAGATTTTCGCCTGTTTCTTTTCCAACAGAGCCGCCGATAGTAAGCCAGCTTCCAAACCCAATCACACTTACTCTGGCTCCGCAATTTCCAATTCTTCTGTATTTCAAAATAATTTGTTAAGTATGTATTCTATTTTTAAAAATTATGCTAAGCGTATTAAAACTTTCTTTGCAAGGAGGCGGTGCTCTTCGGTCCGACGAAGCAATCTCTAAATTGATGGATGAAAAATTTGTTTATTTCTTAATATCAGATCATTCAAAACTATTATTTGGAAAATGCATTCCTTAATTGATCTCTGGCAATTCTACGGGCTTTCATCCCACCGAAATTTATTGTAACCGAACCCTGATTTGTAATTCCGAGATCCTGGTACCTGTAAATAGCATAGTCGATTTGAAAAAAATTATAGCTTAAACTAATTCCTCCTGCAAAGGAAGTAGGCTCAGTTCCAACCCCGCACCTGAGATCTGCAAAATCATTGACACTATATTCTACACCTCCTCTGAAAGATAAGGGATATTTTACATCTTTTTCTATATCCAAAATAAAATTAATATCGTTTCTCGGTTGGATAGTAATCCCGGTCCTGTAAACCTGAGCAAGCCTTTGTTTGGACTCGCCAATCTTTGAGCCGCTTAAATTTTTCGCGAAAAAACCCCACTTCAGAAAACTGGTAATATAAGCCATCGCTCCTAAGTCAACTCCCAATGTGAAAGCAGAATTGTAATTTTGAATTTTTAAATTATAAAAATTAAAGTTAATCCCGTAGAAAAGTTTATTCCTGAAATTATTTCCGTACGATGCTATTATGCTCGTTTCCCGATACAAATCAAATCCATAGGTTTTTATCCCAAGTCCCAGTGTTCCAATTGCCAGCGGCTCGTCATATGTTAGTGCAGCTGTTGAAATCTCACTTATTCCGAAAGGTGAGGGATTATAAAATATAGAAGCTTCTCTATACCTGAGCTGACCTAAACCGGCAGGATTGTAGAAGATTGCAAGTGAATTGTTTGATAAAGAAGTGAAAGCTCCGTTAAGACCGGTTGCTCTTGCCCCTATATCAGTATTTTCAAATTGAGCAACGGAACTTTTTATTGCAAAAAGACTTATAACTATTACTAATTTCCATGTTTTCATTTTATATGCCCTCGTCTAATTCAAATTAATGTATTGATTCTTGAACAAAGAATCTTAAATTTTATCGGAAATAATTTAACCGAAAGAGATAGAAAATGCAAAGTCAAATTAAATGGTTTTCAATTATCCTTGGAATTTTTTTATTAAACTTTTCTCAATCATACAGCCAGATTGTAGACTTAAACGTTGAAGTTACGGTTGATATGCAGCAGCTTCCAACATCAATGCAGGAAAAGCTTGTAAATTTTAAACAAAAAGTACAGGATTACTTAAATAAGAACAAGTATCATAACGAAAAAATACAGCCTATTAATGTTCAGATGCAATTTAGTTTCACCGGGGTTGATAATATTTCTTTAAATTATCAGGCGAAATTATTTATAGCCAGCTCGCGTGAAATTTACAACCCCTTTAAGAATGGTCCGACAAAGTTTTCGGCAGCCTTTAGATTTTTGGATGAAAGATGTGAGTTTTATTATAATGACAACATGCCTTTCTTAAAAAATGATTATCGCTTCGATTCCTTTCTCAGCCTTCTTGATTATTATGCTTACCTGATAGTAGGATATGACGAAGATTCATACTACCCGAAAGGAGGCAATAAATATTTTCAAAAAGCGCTCGATATTTGCAACAAGGTCCCCTCCGGAACCAATGGCTGGAATCAAACAGGGGGTGGTTCGAAACCTTCCAGGCTTCAGCTTGTGCAGGAAATTCTGGATGTCCGGTTCGATGGGTTCAGGAAAGCCTTTTTTGAATACATGTGGACAGGTCTAGATTCCATTTCGATAAATAAAATTCATGCTTATAAGAATATACTTGACGCACTGGATGAAATCAGTACTGTTAAGAAAAAAGAGGTTAAAGCTTTTAATATTGATGTATTTTTTGATTCGAAGGCTTCTGAAATAGCAGAAACATTTATTGATTATGGAGACAGAAGTGTTTATAATAAGCTCATTGAATTCGACCGTTCACACCAAACCATCTATGAGGATGCTCGTAAGCGGGCGCGGTGAAAATAAATTATTTATATCGTTATCTTAGTTTAAATTTTTTTCGAGATTCGGGTAACGCCAATATTGATTCTTTCTAAAGCAGGAGCAAATATCACCCTTTAAAAAATCTTCGCATTGACTCATATTAAATGTAACCCTGGGTCTGTGAAAACCTAGGTCGTTGACTCATATTAAATGTAACCGTAAAATTATGCTCAAAAATAGTTACAAGCATGAGGGGAAAATCAAAGATGGAATATCTTCACGATCAATACTTCAAATAAAACTATTCAGGTAATTTCTTATGGTGGAATTAATTTCTTTTCAGCCCAAAGAATTTATTCTACAGCTTAAGTATTTGAGAATCCATAAATTTAATTCATCATTACTTTTCATAATATTTAAAAAATCATTTTTCTTAACCGAAATTGTATTTGTGTTTTGCAATACATAAGCTGAATTAAAATAATTCTCTCCAATCAATGCATCATCAAATCCAATTATATCTCCTGCACCAATGCAATATAGTGATTTAATTTTTTTAATCGGATATTTTCTTATCTCGACTTTCCCCGATATTACAAAATAAATATTCGATACAGTCTCATTTTCAGAAAAAATAAAAGTCCCCTCCTTAAAAAAACGAAACTCTCTTAAAGAAAACTTGGAGATGATTTCCTTAAAATCAAAATCTTTTAAAAATGAAGTTGTATATTTACTGAACATAATGACCCTATCTTCTTCAAAGATAAGTGAAATGATTTCGATTCTACATGATTACTGTCATTAAAATATATGACTTTTATCATATTAATTTTTGGGTGATGTGGTGTTGTTGTGAATGTTTCAGAGATGACAATAATTTAAAAACACCAATATTTTAATCATAAAGATTGGCAAGTTTTATCAAAGCATCGCTTTTTAGAATTCGTATTGTCTTACCTTCTAATTCTATAATGCCTTGTTTTTTCAGCTCGGATAAAAGACGGATTGCGGTTTCAGTAGCCGTTCCTACAATGTTTGCTATTTCTTCTCTTGTAATTGTGATTATCAAGGAAGACTCATCTTTTTCATAGCCGTAATATTCTTTGAGCATAAGCAGGGCTTCCGCAAGTCTTTCAATAACAGGTTTTTGAGCCATATCAGTAATCTTGTTCTGGGCTTCTTTCAGCTCATTTGCGAGAAGCTTCATTACTTTGGTAGTTATATCGGAATTGCTGCTCAACAGATCATAAAAAACATTTTTGGGAATAATGCAAATTTTAGAATCCTCAATTACAGCTGCTGATGCAGAATAAGGTTCACCGCTTATCAGGGAACGGTAACCCATAATATCTCCCTCTTTGGCCAGCCGTATTATTTGTTCCTTTCCATCCTGCCCGCTTTTATAAATTTTAACCCTTCCATTATTTATACAATATAATCCATTAGTTTGATTTCCTTCAAAAAAAATTGTTTCACCTTTCTGGTAAATATTGCAATGTTTTTGCATGGATAAATTTGAAAGCTCTTCTTCAGATAGTTTGCAAAAAACAGAATCCAGTCGAGCACTGCATGTTTCACAAGATGGCTCCTGGAATTTTCTTATCATTTGTAGGTTCGTATTATTTTGGCGCTTTAAAATTAACTTAATATTAATGCACATACAATTCTACAAAAAGTATAAATCGAGGGTTTTATGTCATAATCCGCATTACAGGAAGGGTTTTTGTTAAGTTATTACATAAACTCAGCAATAAGCTCTTATCGATAACATATGAATCCTTTCCATATTTTCCGGTTCTGCTTTTTGATATCAATTGCAGTTTTCTATGATTATAATCATTATTCTCTATGACTAATATCATAATAAAATGGATTAACAAAGTATAAATTTGTATATAAGCCGCTAAATTAAAAATTTAATAAAAAGAACATGAGGACCTTAAAAACAAAATTGATAGCATTTAACAAGATTATTAATGTTATGGTTATTTCTTTGTTTATTTTTCTTTTAACAAACAGAATCGGTGCATGTCCATATTGCAATGTAGAATTCTATGATGAGCTTCTTCACGAAAGAAGCGGAACCCTTGCGGGTCAGGAACTTTTAGCATCCATAATGAACCAATCAGGCATAGCGGGTGCTGTTCCGCTATCATATTTTGATCAGGGTAATTTACTGCCGGTACAGCAAAACATTTCACAAAATAGTCCGCAGGAACCTAAGGACTTCGTTGAAATTATAGATAGGGATAATAAGCTGGGGATTCCATCAACCGGCTATGTCCCGCAGGATGTTAAGCCAGATAAGAGGGTATCAATCGAGCTTTCCGAAGGTGAAGCTTATATCGGGCGCGGAGTTATGTTCAAAGGATTTTTAACGAATGGTTCTATTCCGGGTCCGACAATAATTGTAGATGAAGGCGATATAGTTGAGTTCACGGTTGTAAATAAAGGAACTATTCCTCATGGTGCCTCAATCCATTCTGCATATACTCAGACTTCGAAGTATCTCGGGCATATTGACCCGGGAACCACCAAAAAAATTCTTTTCAGAGTTACTTATCCCGGAGTTTATTTATATCATTGTTCTCCCGGAGGTCATGCCATTCCGATGCACATATTGTTCGGGCAGTACGGAATGATGGTTGTAAAGCCGAAGAAACAATACAAACTGGAACAAATTTTAAAGAAAAAACCCGACGTTGAAATTTATCTTCTTCAGCATGAATTATATTCAAGCGGAAAAGATGCGATTGAAGGTAAACCGATGTATGTTGCATGGAATGGAAAATTGTTCCGTTATGTTGAAGAACCTATTAAAGCGAAGCCGGGAGACTATGTAAGAATATATTTTCTGAATGCCGGACCTAATTTAATTTCTACCTTTCATATTGTAGGTATCATCTGGGATTATGTCTACTGGCAGGGAAATCCGGATAATGTATTAAAAGGAGGACAGAGTGTATTAGCAGGTCCGTCTGATTCATGGGTAATTGAATTCCGTGTGCCTCCGGATGAGGGATCTTACATAATGCTTACTCATGCAGTGGGTTCTGCCGACAGAGGTGCAATTGGAATACTTGCATGCGACAGAAACGCAAAGACACCCCTGACAATTACTGCTGATGGTCCGCAATATTCAGCTCAGCAAATGACTGATATCAAATCAAAAATAACAAGAACAATATCTCCTTTTGAACCGGGTAGCCCGGATGTCGATCCGCCAGTGATATATGGACCTGAGACTAAAGAGGTTACTGTAAAGATTATCGGCAATTCATTTTACCCAAAAGTAATACAGCTTTCTCCCGGCACAACAGTTAAATGGATTAATGAAGATGTATTCTCGTATATGGAGGGAGAATTCGGAGGTATTCACAATGTAGCTAAATATGAAGGACCGGAAACATTTACTTCTCCATTGTTAGCCCACACTGAAAGTTTTCAATTTACATTTAACAAAGAAGGACAGTATAAATACATGTGTACACCTCATCCATACATGAAAGGAATAATTACCGTTGCAGAAACCGGCGGAGCCTCAGTAGCATCATTCAAATGGATTATTGGGATTAGCATAATTTGTCTTCTAATGCTTTTGGTAATGTTATTTGTTTTAATATCTGTAAGAAAAAGATATGGTGTGATGATAAGCAAAGGAGCAACAACATGAACAAATTTTAGAAAAAATACTTCGGTTTAAATTTTATCAAATATATGGATAATTTCATTCAATTCGAAATAGTTTTATTCTTATTAATAGTTGCTACAATATTTGTAGCTCTGATTTTAGATACTTCGCCGAAACAGGTAGTGGAAATAATGGTAAAAAAGGAGAAGTTGATTATCTCCAGCCCAGTATTAAACACCGGATATATTGATGATAATAAAACAAGATCTTTGCTCAAATTTATTTTCTATAGTACTATTATTCTTACAATTATATATCTGCTTGGAATAATTTTAATGATAAGGGTTTAATACCCTATTGGCGCCATATGACATATCATCATACTGCCAAAGAACCGGAATGTGAAGCAGAAACCCGATTTAATATTGGAAGTATAGTCAATATCAAAAATCATTATCATATATTAATATCGACAGGCTGTGGTATACAGGGTCCTGTATAATTTCAAGGTTACATAGGTTATCAGCTTACCTTATAAAGATTTCATATAAAGATATCTGGACAAATTAAAAATTTAAGCCGTATGACTCAAAGATTTAAAAAAGAGCTGGAGACGCTAACTGATGTTATTTTACAAATCAGGAAAAGCCGGGTTGAACATTCTCAACTGATTAACACAAATAATTTAAAAAAATTTGAGTTAATAATTACTAATCACATAATACCGTTAATAAAGAATTCTTCAATGATTATAGGAAGATCCGGATGTTCATTAAATTATTATTCTAACGAGCTTGCAGTAATCCATGACCCTAAGAAAAGAATATTCATTCAAATTCTATTTTACCCTTACGGACAAAGTAAAATTACTCTCGGGGTAAATGCTCCATTTCTTCAGTTCGCATATAGTCCGGTTAAAGAAAATATAAAAGTAACAACTAAAATTTCATTAAAATCTGATGAAGGACCGGTAAAAATCGATGAAATTGAGATAAACAATTTTGTTCAGGCAAAGATTGATAAATACATCCTTAGTTTTTTTAGGGATACTGTTAAATATAATGCCTGATTTGGATTATACTACTGCAGAATAATCTTTCAATTCCATGACTTTGCGTATATTATATTAAATATAACTCTGTTCTATGAAAATATAAGTCTTTTACTCAAAATAAAAAAATTGTTAATTTCGTTTGAAAACTTCCCAACATTTCGCATAAAATTGCCCACCTTAGTTAATTAAAATTAGTCAGTCTTGTTTATATTTTTCAATCTAAAACTTTTTCCGTTTATGAGGAACGGATAGCTATGATGCAGCAGCCGGTCCAGTATAGCTGAAGCAACAATCTCATCATTAAAAATTTCACCCCACTGCTCAAAAGGTTTGTTTGAAGTAATAATCACAGAGCCTTTCTCATATCTTCTTGATATCATCTGAAAGAAAAGTCTCGAAGTCTGCTTGCTGAGACTGAGATACCCAAGCT
>JBBSDT010000087.1:0-10556 GCA_038240405.1 Ignavibacteria bacterium | reverse complement strand
CTGAAACAATCGTACATTTGTTTTGAAGTTAATTGTTCGTTGAATAATTGAACGAAAGGACATAAATACTCAACTCCGAATTCTTTAAACAAATCCCCTTCTTTTGTAAAAGCAGCTTTGGCAGCTTCTATAGTTGCGGTAATGGTAGGACAGGCATTATGAGCCTGGGCAAATTCCAGATCGGAGGGCATATTATCAACAATCGGGGAAAACAAGAAATCTATCTTCTTTTTTTTGTGCTGAACGTAAAGTAAATTATGAATATGAGGAATTGCAACTTTTGAAGGAAAGCATGGATCAATGCTTCCGCGCTTGGCTCCTGCTTTATACATCTCTTCTGAAGTAAATTCCGAATAAACAAAATTACCCGGCATTATTCCCAGAGCCTCGAAGTAAGCAGTAAAAAACGGTGTATGCTGATACATATTCAATACCCTCGGAATTCCAATAACAATTTTCTTCCTCTTTTCCCTCAGCTCAACGTTTTTTAAATAATTCTCTTTTTCGTTTTTTCTTACAAAAATCCCTTTCGGTTCTTTCAGTTCATTAAGAACTACTCTTGGCTTATAAGTTATCCAGGCATTCTTTGCTGCTTCCTCAATTATATTCGGATTACTTTTTTTCAAATCGTCTATTCCCTGTTTGATTCCGCGCATATCTGAAATATCCTCGACCACACCTTTTTCGCAGGTTGCAATAATCAACCTCTGAGTTCCGTCTACCATGGGAACCTTTGATTTAGGATTAACAATTTTTTCAGGCTCGATAACTTTTAATTCAATAAATTTCTTTTTTTCCTCTTCGAGTTTTTCGTCCGGAATAATATCGGTCTTAACATCAATAAACGTTCGTAAACATTTATTCTTGCAGAAGTAACACCGTGTTGTCTCCTCTCTGGTTGTCTTAAAAATAATTTTCGAAACTCTGTCAAGACCTATAAATTCGGTTCTTTTGCCGTTATGGTAAAGCCTTGCAGCTTCAATTCCGCAGCCAATCGCACCCGCTTCACCGGTGTGCTTATGAACAAAAACTTTTGGAATTATTCCGCTTCCTTTAAATCTCTCTTCAATAAAATCAACCTGCGTCTTTACTGCAGCGAGGTTATGCTGTGTCCCCCCCTGCAAAACAAAAGTAGAACCAAGCTTGGCAAGATTGGGTATTTGCGAAACATATAGCCAGATATTTTTAGGAAGGACATTCGCCAGTCCGGCCATAATTTCTTCAGCCTTCCATCCCTGCCTCTGAAAATCCACAATATCCGACTGCATAAAAACCGCACAGCCATATCCGAACATCGGGAATGTTTTTGCTTCAAACGCCCTGTCTGCAAATTCTTCAACAGTATATCCAAAACCCTGCGCTGTGGATTGCAAAAAATACCCGTTACCTGCAGAGCACTGAGTATTTAATTTGAAATCAACAACCCGTCCCTGGTTTAGAATAATTATTTTTATATCCTGTCCTCCTACATCACAAATCACGTCTGTTTCAGGATAAAAATGTAAACCGGCCTGCGTATGAGCAACAGTTTCTACCAACGCTACATCGGCGTGCAGAACTTCCTTTAAAATATCTTTAGCGTACCCGGTAGTTCCCACTCCTAATATCTCAAGCGTGGCTCCCTGTTCCTCTACCTGCGACTGAATCTTTCCAAGTATGTCAATTGTATCTTCAATAGGATTTCCTTTTGAAAGCTGGTAAGCCTTTACCAGGACATTTTTATCCGAGGATACCAGGGCAGCTTTTGTGGATGTAGAACCCCCGTCAATTCCTATAAAGCCTTTTACAACTTCTCCTTTACTAAATTTTGCAGGAATAAATTTCTCAACTTTATATCTTTCTCTGAAGTCATTTAATTCCGTTTCATTCTTTGAAAGACCGGTTGTATTCCCTCCGGTAAGTTTTTTCTTTTCCTCTTCTCTACCAACTAAAATATAATGCTCAAGGGCTTTCCATCCTTTATAAACACCAATGTGTGATTCTTCTTCCTTGCCAAATTCAATTGCCCCGATAGCTGCAAAATACTGTGCGTTATCCGGCACTTTAATCAAATCCTCGGGTGCGATTCCTTCGGGTAACTTAACTTTTCTTTCTTCCCATATTTTAGGAATATTATATTTCCAGCAGTCTTTCATTCCTTTTATATAACAGTTTGGGCCTCCAAGCAAAAGAACTTCGGGCATAAGCGTATGCCCGCGGGTAAGAACAGAAATATTCTGCTGTATAATCGATTCAAATAAGGAAGCCATCAGCTGATCAGGAGGAACGCCTGATTTTTGAAGTCCGTTTATATCTGTCTCAGCAAATACACCGCACTTTCCTGCTACCGGATGGAGACGCAAGTCATAATACCCCATATTGCAAAGCTCTTCGGCAGGAATTTTTAATTTTGCATTTATCTTATCAATAACCGCACCGGTTCCTCCGGCACATTTATCATTCATTGAAGGGATTTTTTTCTTTTTCCCTGTTTCAGGATCGGGCTTGAAGATGATTATTTTTGCATCCTGACCACCAAGCTCAATAACGGAATGTGTTGCGGGATATAGTTTTTCTACAGCAAGCGATACTGCATTAACCTCTTGTACAAATTTGCCTCCTATATGCTTACCTATATTCGATCCTCCGGAACCTGTAATAAAACATCTGACTTCAGAGGGGTTTTGAATATCGCAGTCTTCTTCAATTTTCTTTAGAAGTTCGAGTGATTTTTCCGGCTGTTTTGTATCATGCCGCTGATAATCCGACCATATTATTTCATCTTTGTCAACATCTATAACTACACCTTTTACGGTCGTAGAACCTACGTCGAAGCCAATGTACAGATTTCTTTTTAATGGCATAAACTTTTTTAGATTAGTTTTAAATAACGAATTTACTTTTTTTTCTTCAATTCCTTTTCCGGATGTGATTCAATTCCGGTGTACTTTTTTCACGTTGCATGATAGAAATTTAATTACAAATCCACCGGGTCAAAACCGGCAAACAATCCACATTTTGCCTACAGCTTTATTCGAATGTGCCTGTTGAAGAGCATCCTCAGATTTCCATTCGAAAATTTCAATTATCGTTCCGTCTTTGGAACGCATAGCAATGGAAGATGCACTCTCAGTAACAAGCCCTTCAGCACGAAGAATTGGAACATGGTCTTTTATTAACTGTATGAGCTTATCTTCTTTTCCTTCACGGGGCTTGTATGCTACTATTGCGTATACTCCCATGTGCTGTTGACGTTAATTTATAAACAAGTTTGAGATAAATGTTTATTGACAAAATTTACTCAATCTACCGTATTACTTAGCATCTCAAACTTTCTGCACACTCATTTCACTGGCAACTTCATCTTTCTTTACACTTCTTATTCCTTCTTTTTTCATCATCTCAGCAACGTCTGAAATGAAATTTGCTCCAATACCTGAAATTCCTTTTCTATGTGATACATGAAAAAACGGTCTTTGTAATTCATCGTGGGTTTCTACAAAAGCTTTTATTTCTTCAAGGGAATAGCCGGTCTTTTCAAGACACTCTTTATATTCAATTTTCGCTTTTGCTTTTGCTTCACCTAATGCCATTTGGACCCTTGAGTGCGCATTAACATCACCTTCACCCGATGTTTCAATTGGCAGGAATATCATATCTTTATAATGGCTTGTGACGGCAGACTGTACTCCGTCAGACTGTGTGGAAGGCATACAGCCGAAAGGCTTCAGCGAAAGTATCATATGGCACAAACTGTTTATTGTGTAATATATGCTCTTTCCGACTTCGAGGTGTCCTTCGCCGCCTTCAACCCTTGAATGATAAAACTGGTGTGCAAGATCTTTTAAAACTTTCTGGTCAACAAGCTCATGCGGTAATTCTCCAAAAGCTTTTCTATAACGGTTATATTCCCTGTCAAAAATTTTCTCAGCTATTGTAATGATTGCTTTCGACGAATTATAATCTTTCATCAGAGCTAATTTTTCTGTTAATGAAAGTTTGGCATCAATATCTTTATATACATTAATTCCCTTCTGATCTTCATTAACCGATTTTGCCTGATGCAGCATATACATAATCCAGGTTGCTACCGGCTCAACGAGTACCTGGGCTCCTTCTCTTTCGAGGAAAGGAAATATATTGAAATTACCATCACCTTCGGTTGTTTGCGCCCAGAACTCTCCCGTAATCTTTACAATAGGTTTCATTCTGGTCCTGTCAACTTTAATGCTATTAAATTTTTCCTTTGACTTTATAGCGGCATCCATATAATAATCGCCAAGAACCTGATCAATAAACTTCGTTACATATTCCGACGATGGAATCTTCTGAATCAATTTCCCCAGACGGGAGTTAAAGTCAAAATACTTTTTGCTCCTCAGCTTTTCATAAAAAATATCAATCACTTCTTCCATTACTTTATTGGTTTCACCTTCATTTATTTCAAAAGGCCTGATATGGTACCCTATTTCATTAATGATATCTCCAAGCATCATTGCATTAATTATCCCAAGGAAGAAATCCAGGTTCATTTCGAGTCCTGCTTCAGCTTCTTCCTGTGAAAGACCTCCTGTCTGCTGGAACAACAATACACGGAATCCGTCAAAACCGGAGTTTCTGAGAGCCAGCCTGTATTCCGCTTCGTACATCCCGAACCTGCAGGGTCCGCACGCGCCGGCAGTAAAGAAAACATAATTGTCAATTATTGATTGTTTCTCAACGCCTTTTTCTTCGAGTGACTGAAGATATTGCACAAGATTCCCGACAGTGAAATATGTGGGATTACATTGTCCGTTATTGCCATATTCCTTACCCAGCTGGAATGCTTTCTTATCAGGAGTCGGGATACCTTCTGTCTTGTATCCAATACCTTCAAGAGCGCCTTTGATCAGCTTTTCATGCTTCCATGTGAGGCCCCCAAACAAAATTGTTGTGTTCTTCCTCTGATCCTTAGTAAACATTTTTTCGAAAGGTTTCTTAAAATGATTAATCTTTTTGTCCTCGACTCCATATTCGGACTCAAGCCGTTTCTTCTCTTCAAAAAGCATTTGCTGAATCATTTGTTCCCGGTCTATCTGTTCTCTTTGAACTTCGTTAGGTAACTGAATACCAAGCGGATTTGCTGTTTTCGATTCCATGTTTTAATTAATTAATGTTTTGAATTTTAATTATTTGGAGTTATGAATTTTTAAATGTCGTCTTATTTTTAATTTTACTAGTTCTTCATTTCCCTGCGCAGTATAGATTCAACACAAATTTTCGAGCTTAATACAGCGCTCTCAATTGTAGCCGGAAGTCCGGTGTTTGTCCAATCACCTGCTATAAAAAAATTACCGTACTGAGTTTCCTGAGATGGCCTGAATTCATTGCTTGTATTATCAGGGATAAATGTCGCTCTTTTCTCTTTAATTATTTTGTATCCTGAAATTTTCAACTCATTGAATTTTTTTAATGTTTTATTTAAGTCCTGAAAGCATAGCTTTATGATATCTTCATTGCTCATCTCTCTTATTTGCAGATTGTCTGCACCGCTTATTATTAGGCTGAGATGTCTGTCGCTTCTTTTAAATATCCACTGAACTATAGTACCGATCAATCCTGTCATGCCAAATGAATTATCCGGAATAAGGTCCTCGGGGATTTTCTCTTCAAAAAATATATGAACTGAAACAATACTTGATGCCTTCAAAAATTCAGATCTGAATTTATTCTTAATATAGATTTTTTCCTCGAATAAATGCTTAAAAGCAAAGAACGGAACTGCTGAAATATAATAATCTGAATTTGATTTGCTGCCGTCGTCAAAAACAACCTCGTTAACACTTTCTCCTATAGAAATATTTTTAACTCTTTTATCCAAAATATGGACTACATTTTTTCTTTTAAAATATTTTCTGGCATCGTCAATTAATAACTCATTAAGATTAACATCCGGAATCACAAGCACAGAACTTTCCTTTTTATTGAAGCCATTGCGAATTATATTTAAGAATATCCTAACGTTTACATTTTTCGGCTGTGTATTAAATACTGCAAGAACGAACGGCTCCCAAAAATACTTTACAAGCCTGGAAGTTTGCTTCAATCCTTCCAAAAGATCCCTTACACTCTCATAGCTGTCATCATAGTTATTATTGCTTTTAAGAACGTTATAAATATTCTTCAAAGCAAATTTATCCTTTATATCAAGCGCATTGAATTTTAAAAGACCTATCAGCAAATTCAATGGAGGAGCAGAATCCGGGCATTTTAGCTTATATACATTTTTACCGGTATCAATAAAATTGATTTCAAGATTCTTTTGGAAATTAAGCTTGCTAAAGCTGCCAATGATTCTTAAATATTCAAACGTATTTTTGTACCAACCTGCAAGTATGTGCTGGCCGTTGTCAAAGAACTGATTCCTGTCTTTATCCAAAAAACTATAAGCACGTCCGCCCAATTTCGGAGAAGCTTCTACTAAAGTAACTTTAAATCCTTTTTCTGTCAGAAATACTGAAGCTGACAACCCTGCAATTCCGCCGCCGATAACCGTTACGGTCTTTTGATAACTCATTTACCATTTAATACTAAGTCCTGTTCATCAAAATTATACAATATTCTATATTTAACAAAAACCCCGAGGGTTATATAAATCTTTTTCAGCCTTGATACTTTTACTTTCTTTTCAAAAACATTGTAATGTTTCTTCTCAATTTTCTTTAAGACACGGAAATAAATATGCTCCATAATCCTTGCGGCGAACATCAATCCCTTGTCTTCTCGTGTTAAAAAGCTATTTGCATAATCATAATAATATCTTGCTCTGTCGCATTCATATTTCATAAGATTAATAAATTCAACAGAATATCTGAAGTTCAATAAATCATTCTCGCTGTAATTATATTTTTTAAGGTCCTCCAGAGGAATATATATTCTTCCCTGCTGGGCATCTGATTTAACGTCGCGAAGAATATTGGTCAGTTGTAAAGCAATTCCAAGATTTATTGCAAATTGCCTCGTCTTTGGATTTTTATATCCGAATATTTCGATGCACATTAAGCCTACTGTAGATGCAACATTAATGCAATAATCCATCAGCTCTCCAAATGTATTATACCGGTTCTTTTTTAAATCCATCTCCATTCCTTTTATTAAATCAAAAAAGGGTTCTACAGGAATATTAAATTTTTTTATGATTTTATTAACGTTATTCAAAAGAGAATATTTGGAATCAACACCCTTCAGAACTTTTTCAAATTCATTTCTCCATTCACGGATTTTAGAATATTTCTTTTCATCACTTTCTTTTTCATCGTCCACGATATCATCGGTACGCCGGCAAAATGCATAAACAGTATTTATAGCTTCATTTTTCTCTTTAGACAGAAGTGAGAAGGAATAAAGAAAATTAGACTTACTTTGCATTGTAATTTCATCCTGTTCCGGCCTTGAAGTATGATTCTTGTAAATCCTGCTCATTTCCAAAGTAATTTTCCCAATATTTTTAATTTATCGTAATTATTAATTGTAACCCTGTTGCTTAAAACACTATAGTTTACCAACTCTATTTTATTAAGAATTTCAGATCCCGCAATAATGGTGGCTTTTAATTCCAATCTTAATCTTCCCTTTATCAATTCGAGCAGTCTGTTTCCTTCAAGAAGTATTATTCTGGTCTTATCAGTCAGATATTTCATAACATTCCTGAAGCAGTCATTTTCAATTCTATTTTCAAGCATTTGATAATCATACCCAAACTCCCGCATGACATTTTCGGGTATATAAATTCTATTAATTTTCAGATCAATTGAAACATCCTGCCAGAAATTTATCAATTGTAAAGCAGTACAAATCTTATCAGAGTATCCAAAAAGTTGTTCATTTTCTCCTGCAGCGTATCCGAATGTATACAGAACAAGATGTCCGATTGGATTTGCAGAGTTTTTTGAATAATTTTTAAGCTCTTCAAAATTCCCGTATCTTTGTTTTGTGGCATCCTGTCTGAATGCTTTCAATAAATTTCTGAATTCCTGAATAGGGATTTCAAGTTTTTGAATAGTATTGGAAAGAGCTAAAAAAATATTGCGTGTATCAGTACTTAGTTCATCCAGAGCATTATTGTGAACTTTATTTAACTCGTCTTCAAAGTCCGCCAGTTTATCTAATTTATCAGTATCCTTATATTTTTCAGAATCTGCTATATCATCAGCATACCGGGCAAAAGCATAAATACTATATATATATTTACTCTTATCTGCAGGAATCAGAAAAGAACCAACCGGAAAATTTTCATAATGGCTATTTGCAATTTTTTTACAATAATCATATGCCGAATCATAATCGATTTGCTTCACATCAAATTAAATGGAATTTATCGTGAATAATCTTTGAGAAATATAAAACAGGACTAAATTTGTAAGCAGGATTTTAAGTCCATTATTTCTCTTGAGTATAGATTGGTGCGTAAAATATCTATAAAGGAAGAAGAAAACTGTATGATCTTATTTGAAATATGATTAAAAATATTTACCGGAGTTACCTTAATTCCGGAAACAAAATTTAACAATCTGATATGATATGAGGATTTATGAGAATTCGCCGGATCGGTCGGGAGATAAAAAAAGGAAAAGAATAACACTGAAACAAATGATATGAAAATTATAAGTGATTGTTTGACTATACTATGACGCGAATTATAAATATTACTCCAATAACACTTATTGCATATCTTCCTGTAAAACTCCATTGTCAGGAAATTCTGAAAGCACCAGAAAGTTTTTCTGAAGATTTTTTTTATGAAGAATATTCTTAATAAATAAAACATCATATGGTAAATTGCAGAAAACTATATTTATTAACTTTAAATGTCAAGTTACCATTAACACCTTAAGATTTTGAACACTTTTTATCAGATGAGTGAAATTTAGATCCACTTAAACATTCACTACTTTACATTTTGCATTTAAGTAACAAAACCCTAACCCGCCTTTTTTAAAAAGTGAGTTAGGGTCAGTTAATTATTTAGTTATTTTTTAAAAGACCTGATTCCAATTTTTAAACAATTCATTTACTTTACAAGGATGAATTTTTTTGTATCAATAAAGTTATCCGATGTCAGAGTATAGAAATAAATTCCTGATGTTAACCCAGATGAAGCATTAAAATTATAAGAGTAATTTCCAGCCGCCTTAAACTCATCTAACAATACTGCTACTTCTTTTCCCAGTGAATTATATACTTTTAAGCTTACCTTAGAAGAGCCAGGAATTGAAAAATTAATAACTGTGGATGGATTAAAAGGATTAGGATAATTTTGTTCCAGCTTATATTGCGATGGAATCTCTCCGCTTATGGGATTAATTCCGGACGGAGTTCCGTAGCGGAAAAACGTTCCGGTATTACCGCCGGCGAATCCCAGTGAAGCGTTTATGAATTGCATATTCATTCCATTCACAACTGATTGCGGAGGAAGCGCTTCCTGGACCCAAGTACTTCCAAGATTAGTTGTTTTGTAAACATAGCTTATTGTTGCATCGCTTATACTCGCCCTAATAGTATTTGAACCATCTTTCAATGCATTCATATTAATTACTGCGAATGTGGTTACAGGCGGAGGTACCACACTTTGCCAGGTAACTCCTCCATCGGTGGTTTTTTTAATATCTCCTCCATTTGAGCCTGCCATCCCGTTATTCACATCAGTGAAAGCAACTGCCTGAAAATATAACCCGGCAGTTCCTCCGGTACCCGGAAGTGTTGCAGAAGTCCATGCGCCGCCGCCAAAGCCGCTTGAGGTTTTATATACTTTCGCCGCAGTAGCACTGGCAACAGTATTTGCTGACCCAACCCAATAATGAGTAGTATCTGTCCAGTCCCATGCGTTAATAACACCAAATTCATTTGTTGCAAGAGGAGCGCCGGGAGATAACAGCCAGTTAGTTCCTCCATTTGTTGTATATCTGAATTGATATGGCTGACCATTCCCAGTCGGGTCTCCATAATATACACCATAGTTAGCATTGAACATTTTTATTCCGTCAGAAAAACTTCCTGCGAGAGAAAACTGAAGCGTCCAGTTCAAACCGCCATTGGTAGTGTGGTAAATACTTCCGTTCACTGTACCTATCCAGCATCTTGCTGTATCAAGTGCAGACACTCCGTACAAATTTCCTGCCGGCAGCCCTGCGTTTCTTAACACCCAGTTTACCCCTCCATTAGTGGATCGATAGCATAAAGCGTTATCACAGGCAAGCCATATTACATTTTGATTAACAACTGAAATTGAATTTATATTCGGACTACTTGGAACCGTGCTCACATATACCCATTGACTTTGAACATTTGCAAAGACAATCAGGAAGAGGATTAAGAAAAGCTTTTTCATTTGAGGTCTCCTTAGATTTAATAGAATTAATTTTTAAATTTATGTTTCCAATATATAAAATAATAATGATTTGAACTATGATTAAAGGATTAGAAATGTCTGAATTAGGATTCACAGGATTAAAGGATTTACAGGATTTATTGTGGTTGCAACTATTTTTTGAAGCGATCAAATATCAAACAATATTACGTCGTTTTTGAACCGTGATTCT
>JBBSDT010000086.1:0-10806 GCA_038240405.1 Ignavibacteria bacterium | reverse complement strand
GAAATAAGGTATCAAATCAACATTAATAACATTGAATATTGTGTTGATAACATTGATACAAAATCAAAGAACAAAATTAAAAATGAATTAAAATCTTTATTAAACAAAGCTGCCTGATTTCAGGCGGTCAACTTGAGTAAGTTATATGAATTTTCAAATAAGAATAATTTTTTTAATAGTTTTAGTGAGTTCTAATTTAGGTTTTGCTCAAATGCAACTCGACTGGGCAAGAAGATATACAGGTGCTGGAAGTTTGGAGGATGGAGCGGGTGCGGTTTGTGTAGATGACTCAGGAAATGTGTATGTTACGGGCGGAATTGAAATAGCAATTGGTTATAAATGCACAACAATTAAATATAATAAATACGGAGATAGCGTATGGGTCAGGGATTATCAAAGATCGGGAAATAATTATAATTTAGGGAATGACATAAAACTTGATGATTCAGGTAATGTTTACATCGCTGGCGCTGAATCAGTGATTAAATACGATAAATCCGGGAATTTAAAATGGACAGCATATAATGCTGCCGATTATAGAAAATTGATTATAGATTCTCTTGGAAATATATACGCAGCTGGTATTGGTTCGGGATATTACGTAGTAGCAAAGTATGGCCACAACGGAAATAATTTCTGGGTTAACAGGTATCCCGGAGCTTACAAACTTCATGATTTAGCATTGGACAATAGTGGTAACATTTTAATAACAGGGGAAACTGAATATGCTATTACCTACTATGATTATACAACGATTAAGTATTCAAATAGCGGCAATATTATCTGGATTCGACACTATAATGGTCCGGGTCCTCCGCCCCTTGCAGATGATATATCCTATGCATTGACTACAGACAAGGCCTCAAACGTTTATGTAACTGGAGCAAGTCAGGATGCTTCATCAAATTACAATTGTACCACTATAAAATATGACAGTTCGGGAAATGTTATATGGATAAAACGGATATTTCCTCCAACTAACGGGTATGATATAGCGGTGGATAATTGGCAAAACGTTTATATAGCTTCAAGAAGCTCCGGAAATAATTACACAACTAAATTGGACATCGATGGAAATATACAATGGGTAAAAACATATCCCACCACTGATGCATTTGCCGTAAATATTCCCGTATTAATTCTTGATTCTGCTAATAATGTTTATGTCACTGCAAACATAGACTCTAATTTAAACACTCACTATGGCGCAATAAAATATGATAATAATGGAAATCAAATATTTGTTGTAACATATAAAAATGATCCTAATGGTTTCGATTATGTGTATGGAATGACAATTGACAAAAATGGGAGTGTTTATCTTACCGGTTCAAGTCAGGGACACATGACCTATTACGATTACGCTACTGTAAAATCTTCACCTATTATTACCAACATATTAGAAAGTAATATTCCACCTTTAGAATTTATTCTTGGACAGAACTATCCAAATCCATTTAATCCCTCTACAAAAATCTCCTATTCATTACCCAATACTCAATACATAATACTTAAGGTTTATGATGTGCTTGGAAATGAAATTGCTACTTTAGTAAATAAAAAGCAGGACGCTGGAAATTACGAGATTGAATTCGACGGTTCGAATTTTGCCAGCGGAGTTTATTTTTATAATCTGGAAATTGATGGAAGGATTGTTGGGACGAAGAGAATGGTGTTGCTGAGGTAGGGATTTAATGATTGATACAACTTGACACGGGTATTGTTACCTGACGACTTTATAGTTTCAAATTTATCCATTACTTTATGTAAGTAAGCAGAATTGTATAAAGCTCTAAATTTGTTTCAGTATTAGTCTGTCAAAAATAACTAAATCACAAAGAAGGTACTTAATGAAATCTAAGACCCCAAAATATCTTTTAAAAAAAATATTTTTGCAGTTAATTTGCTTGTTTACAATGAGTTTAATGAATTCAGATTTATCTGCTCAGAAAAAATTCAAGTGATTACTTTACGATTGGACTATATGGAGGAACATACTTCGGACAAATTCCGCTTTATGGAATAAATGATTTTGTTAACTCCGTTGCACTACAGGGCGAATATTTTAAGTTTAAAGACTTATCTTTTTATGTTCAAGGACTTTTTGAATTTACCGGTTCTGATATCAATAAGCTTTTTCAAATAGAAAACGTTGGATTTTCAGTATCTGTTATTCAAAAACCAGAGACCCGCAGATTCAATATGTCTTTTGGGGCGAGATATTATCTCAGACGCGGAAATATTGATCCGTTTTTACAGGCGGGTTTAAATCACGAAATTAATTTTATAGGAAAGTATCATTACACAATTGACAAAGTAAAATACGTTGAACATCATTTTGGATCTGGATATAATATTTTCAGATTAACAGCTAATCTCGGAATAGGACTTAGTATCAAGTTGAATAGCAAATTTATACTGGAAGCCAAATATGACTTATATAGGAATATTATTAAATCTAATGATGATTTTATCGGATATTCCATTCTTAGTGGTTTAAAGTATAATTTATAGTTATTGGGACGAAGAGGATTCTTCCCAGGCTGCACATCTCGCGGCGGCACTGTGCGGGGCTTGTCAAACAGAATAGAAAAAAGTTTCCAGTGGATTTTAAGTCATTTCCTGTTTATCTTAAATTAAACGACCAAATATGAAAAAATTTATTTTTGTCGTGCTATCTTCTCTAGTTTTTACTTCGGCTTTTTCTCAGTCCGCATGGGAGTTTCAAAATCCCTTACCTTCTACAAATGCTTATTACTCATCATTTTTTATTGATGACAATACTGGATATTTAGCTGGAGAGAATGGCACAATTGTATTCACAACTAATGGAGGACTTAATTGGAATACTCAGGAAAGAAAAACACATAATAATTTAAACTCTGTCTTTTTTAGTTCTTCAATCACAGGATGGTGTGCCGGAGATGGGATCATAATTAAAACTACTAATGGCGGAATTAATTGGCACTCTCAATTAAACGTTGATTTCCTTTATCTCAAGTCCATTTTTTTCATAAATGATAATACCGGCTGGGCTGCAGGAAGATTTGGAAAAATCTGTATGACAACAAATGGAGGTGAGAATTGGAATATACAGGATACCGACTCATCATATTACCTTTCAAGCATTCATTTTTCAAATAATATAAAGGGTTTTATTGCAGGAGGAAAAACTCAAAACCATGGAATCATATTAAAAACAGATAATGGAGGAATTAATTGGGTATTACAAAATACACCTTCAGGTATAATAACATCAATAAACTTTATAACGCCTGATATTGGTTGGGCTTTGGGCTTTCAATCTCTTATTGATACATCTTCTGTCATTTATACATTAGATGGTGGTGATAGTTGGTCGAAAATCTCTACTTCATTACCAGTAAATATTGGTAGTATTTTTTTTACCACATCTTTGAAAGGATGGATAATTAGTGGAAATAGTTTGTACGGAACAACTGATGGAGGATTTACGTGGAGGTCTCAGTTCTTAGAAGATTATTTGCTTGAACACAATTTCTTTTCTATTAATTTTAGAAATCCTGATAAAGGTTGGATATTTGGAGGCGATGGACTGATAATACACGATACTAAATTAAATTTATAAAATTATGAAAACGAAAATCTTAATCGCCATATTTTCTCTTTTACTTTTTAGTAATCTGAAATCTCAGGTTATACAGGAATGGGTTAGTCGATATAATGGAACAGGTAATGCTGAGGATGTAGCTCATTCAATTACAAATGATAGTGAAGGTAATATATATGTAACCGGTGGTAGTTTTGGAAGCGAAACAAATTGTGACTTCTTAACGATAAAATACAATTCATCCGGTATTCAACAATGGATTGTAAGATACAATGGACCTGCAAATGACACTGATGAAACTTACTCAATCAAGCTCGATCATTCTGGGAATGTATATGTAACGGGATACAGTACAGGGATTGGAACCGGTTTTTGATTTTGCAACAATAAAATATAATTCATTTGGTGTTCAACAATGGGTTCAGAGATATAAGATATCTTGATTTTGCTAAAATACTATTTATCCATTCAGAGTTCCAGGGGTAAGAGTTATTTAGAAGCACCATCCGCTTTGTATCCACAATCTCTCCTCATGCTCCCAGTCTGTAAAAATATAACCCGCTCGGCAAATTACTCCCGTCAAACTCTACCTCATACTTTCCTCCAATTTGTTTTTGGTTCACTAATATCGCTACTTCATTGCCGAGAACATCATAAACTTTAATTGTACGAAATTGAATGTTGATAATTGACAGTGAATAATTGTTTATGGATTGAATGGATTGGGGTAATTTTGTTCCAGATAATCTCTATCAACAATTTCGGAAGATTGGTTTGCGAAGTTAGTTATTATACCTCCATCGGTAGTTTTAAAAATAATTCCGTTGACGCCGACATCCCAGCCGGTGAGGGAATCATTAAAATAAACAGAGTTAAGATTTCTATGATCGGGCAAATTATAACATAACCAATTTATACCTCCATCAGATGTATAACAAATGGAACCAAATAAACCAACTCCCCATCCTTTATTTGAATTTACAAAATATAACGAATTTGAAAATTCATTGGTATTTGTTACCGGAACAATCCAGTTTATAATTTACAATTTACTATTTATAATTTATAATTTATAATTTATAATTTAGAGATTAAGGCAGGTTATTTCTTTTTCTTAAAAACCATTCGAGGCATAAGAGGAAAATAAGAATTCCAAGATAAAATGGATTTACATTTAGTTCGAAGTTCTTTCTTGATTTGTATTCAGTTCTTGATTTTTGATTTTGATTTTTCAAGGAGTCCTGAATTTCCGAAGGATTTGAACCTGTAAAATTCTTCCCGCCGGTTTCATTTGACAGTAAGCTTAATATAGTATTATCAGCACGTGTCAGCTTGTATTCATTATTATTTTCTCCTATGGTAAAACGATTCTGAGTGCTTTCGACCAGGATATCTTTGGAATAAAGCCCGCCGGTATATTCATAGTCACCCTCTGTCGGAACATTTAACTCTCCTTCATAATATCTGTTATCTTTTTTTATCAATTGAAGCTCCTTGTTATAGCCATTCCCGGTGATTTTTACTTTAATTGCTTCGCCTCCCTGGAGCTCAAAATTGGTAATACGTGCCGTGAAAGAAACATTTTCAAATTTTGAATAAACAGGCTTTGTAGTTTCTATTGTAAATTTCTTTTTTTCTTCCTTGCTTGTAATAGCAACAATTGAACTGGTAAGAATATAGTTCAAGATTTCTTCCGCATCATTTTTTTGACTGGTCAATCTCCATTTATACACACCGTACGCCAAAAAAGCAGCTGATTTATTTTTTTCGGTATTCTGAATTACAAAGGCAGGTTCCGAGTTTCTTGTTGTAATAAGAAAAGTCTCAGCAGAAGGATTGATAGAAAATACTGCAGCGGTTTTAAAGATTGACGGTAATGAATTTATGCCTGAAAACAGGGTTGCATTTTTAAATATTTCATTATTCAGCAGGTTTACGGTTTTTATTCCTGTCTCAACCTCATTTTCTGATATTGAAGAAAGCTTAAACGGAAGCCTGCTTTCAAGCGTTACAAGCTTTCTGTAATCAATGTTCCTGCTTGACAGGAATAACAATGAGGAGTTGTTTTTTTCAAGATTATCCTTTATCGCATTTAAAATATTTTGATTCGTTATCGAAGTAGGGTAACCTGCAAATACATAAGCGTCAAAGCTGCTTAGATCCGGAATAACGCCTTCATAAAATTCCGTTCCCGATTTTTGCGTTAAGATCGTTGTTTCAAAATTTTTTACTTTCTTCAGCTCAGCGGTTATAAATGAGAGGTCTGCACTGGGACCTCCTGCAAGCACCAGTACTTTGAATTTATTGTTAACAAACTTTATAAAAAATTCCTGGTAATTATTTTTTAAGGTTATCTCATCGTCAAGTCCTGCAACCTCAGCTTTATATTTTATTACTTTCTCAGCGCCGGACATAACACTAAATGAAAGAGGATAAATATTCTGACCACCGGTGACCTTCACATTTTTAGTTTCAATCAGTTTATCTTCTTCATACAAATTAATTTTTATATCCCTGTCATAATCAAATGAATTTATTTCAATATTAACCGGCACGGCGCTTTCAATAAACGCTGTTTTATTATAGAACACATTTTTTAATACAAGATCTTTTTTCTGAATTGTATCTCCCGCTAAAAAATAATTGACGGGAACATTTAAAGCTCTTGCGACAGTAGACGGATTTCCGCCTTCATTGATTATGCCATCTGAAATAATATTAATCGTAGAAAGATTTTTGTTTGAAAGTCTTTCCTGAAGTGAGTATAAAGTGCCAGTTAAATTTGTCTGAAAATTATTTATGCCTTCGTAAGATATGGATTCAAATTCATTTTTGTTAATTTCTTTATAAAGATTTCCTGAAAAAAGAAAAAATAAATTATCTGCTCCGGATGAATTTTTTAATTTATCCTGCAGGATCTCATGCACTTTTGCATCCCTCTTTTCCAAAAGGAGGCTTTGGGAATTATCAATAAGGTAAATGTTAATGGGATTGTCTGTTACATTCCTAATAAACGAAAGTATGGGAGAGGATAATAATAGCAGTATAAAAAAAAGAGAAAGAAACCTGAGAGCTGTGTATAATTTTTTCTGAAAGCCTTCCAGCTTTGTTTTTTTGTAAAAGAAATAAGAGATTATAAATGCAATGATAAATATCGCTGCAATAAAGAGAAAATTATAATCTGACCTAAAGGAAAAATCCATTCGGGTTTTGAATTAAAGAAAGCGGTCTGTTAAAGCCGGTGAATGAAACGCGGGAAATTTTGAGCTACATTCTTATATTTACATATACGGTTTCACGGATTTCATTAATCCAGTCTTCCATTTCTTTATTCTCCTTGTAGGATTCCGCGAATTTCTTGATCCGGTCATAGTCTTCCGAAAGGCTAAGCCGGTGCGGTGCAAATACATTAATAAGCTTATAGATTCCATATCCATACTTTTCATCACTTCCGATCCGCAGCGGATCAGTGATCTGTCCGGCTGAAAGGTTCTTCAAAGCAAGAACAGTCATACTGTCTAATTGTTCCGCGGGAATTTTACCAAGGTTACCTCCCTTATTCTTCGTATCCTCATCCCGGGAATATAGTTTAGCAGCGCTATCAAATGTAATTTCACCTTTTTCTATTTTCGACTTCAGATCCTTAAGAAAGTTTATCGTTTCGAAATCGGAGGATTCAAATTTAGGAAACTTAATAAGTATATGCTGGCTTTTGACTTTATCACCCTGCTTTTCATTAAGCTTAATGATATGATATCCAAACTGGGTTTCAACAACATCGGAAACCTCGCCCGGCTTGAGATTGAAAACTGTTTCCTCAAATTCCTTCACAAATGTTCCTTTTTTTGCATATCCAAGGTCACCTCCCTGAATAGCAGAAAGGGAATCCTGTGAATTTCTTCTTGCCAGATCCGAAAAATCTCCTCCGTGTTTAATACTGTCCAGTATCTCTTCAGCTATTCTCTTTGCTTCCCGTTTTTCGGCGTCACTGACATTCCTTTCCATAATAATGTGAGCAAGCTCAAATTCCTGGCTTACATTTGGTAAGCTGTCCTTGTACGTATCATAAAATTCCTTAATATCCCTTTCGTTGGCTTTAATACCTGTCTGAAATTTTTTTCTTCTCAGCTTGTCAACTTTCAGACTTTTTTGTAAGTCCTCCTTTAATATCAGCTTGATCTTTGGAAGAGTCATGCCATATACCTGCTCAAGTCTTTCCTGTGACCCCACCTGGTCAATCAGATTTTTAACTCTTGAATCAAGCTCTTTATTTACTTCCTCATCCGTCACTAAAATGCTGTCCTGCTCTGCTTTGGCAAGAATTATTTTATTTGTCAGCATAGATTGAAAAATCTGCTGTGCTATGTACGGAGAGATTTCCTTAAGCTGGTTTTGTCTTGCATATAACTGCACCTGGTATTGAAAATCCGATTCGGTAATTACATCATTGCCTACAACAGCTATTATTTTATCACCCTCTACCTGGCTGTATGCAAAAGAACCGGTAAGGAAAATTATGAATATTATTAATAATTTTATCTTATACAACAATCGTTCAATTTCCTTTCAAAAAAATTTAATCTTTAAAAGCTTCTATAAGTATTGTTTCATTTACTTTTACGGGATATTTCTTCTTTAAGTTTTCCACATATTCTTTTTCCATTTCTTTAAACTTCTCCTGCTGAAGGGTATTAGATATTTCCGAACGCTGATCCTCAAAGGGTTTTGTTTTGACCTTGCCGCTGTCTGTATATGTGTATTTATCTTTATTCGAATCATAATAATGCTGCAGATCTTCCGGAGTTATCTTGATTTTTCTCCATAATTCTTCCTGATCAACTTTAAAGCTTAACAGACCATTCTCATATTCTGTCAGCTGTGCAATGTATTCCGGATCTTTTTCTATATTTTCTTTCATTGATATCTGGTATAAGAGTGATGATTCTCCTGCACCTTCAACGATTTTTCTAAGGGTTGCCGCATTTGTAAGCCCGGACTGACTGTCACGGTTTTTTGTAAGGAAAGTCATTATGTCAGAGATTTTAGTTTCGCCTCCTTTAAAAGTTGCTATGACTCTTGTTTTCTCTTCAGGAGTGAAAATCGAATCGAGGTTATAGCTTGCAACAGCTCTTGATGAGTCAAACTTTGACACAAAAAATGCAAACCCGTCATCCTTAATCTCGTATTTAAAATCTTTCTTTGCCTTATCGATAAATTTTGTATATTCGGCTTTAAATTGCGGGCCTTTCTTGTAATCACTCATTAAAGTTTCCTTTTGCTTTTCAAAAGAAAGATAAGGCTTGATGTCAGTCACCTTTATGATATGCCATCCAAAAGGTGTTCTGATAAGATCGGATATTTCTCCTACTTTAAGTAAAAATGCAGCGCTGTCAAACGGCTGAACCATTCTTCTTCTGTCAAAATATCCCAGATCACCTCCTTTTTGTGCAGAACCCGGATCCTGAGAAACTTCCGAAGCTACTTTTGAGAAATCCTCACTGTTCTTTATTCTTGTAAGAACTTCTTTTGCTTTATTATACGTTCCCATCGAGTCAATTACTTTTCCCGTGCTGTCCTTTTGATCCTGAATTAATATATGCGAGGCTCTTATGCCATCGCTTCTTTTTCTTTTATCTGTAAGCTTCACAATATGCAGCCCAAATGAGGTTCGCACCGGCTCCTTTGTATAATCTCCGACTTTCAATTTATAAATTGCATCTTCAAATTCAGGAACTGTCATTCCTGCAGTAAAGTAATAAAGGTCACCTCCGTTTTGTTTTGCCGACGGATCGTCAGAAAATTCCTTCGCAACATCACCAAAAGGCACTCCCTCTTTCAATTTTTTCAAAGCGTCGTTGGCTTTTTGATAGGCTTTAATAGAATCCTCAGGTGATTTGTTTTGTGCAGGAAGATTTATAAGGATATGGGATGCCCTGATTTCATATTCTTTCTTATCGTACAGGTCTTTTATCTGGGGTGCTACAATCTCTTTATCAATTAAATAAGATGTCAGAAAACTTTCTTTATACTGCTTCAGATCAGTTTGAATATCGTCTGATTTTAAAAGTCCTCTTTCCCTTGCATCTTTAACTTTGAGGCGGAATTTAACGAGAAGGTCTAAAAATTCCTTTCGTTTATCCATTGTAGAGCCTTTAGCGGAATCAAGATTATTAACAGTTTTCATGTACTGTTTTTCATAGTCATCAAGGTAAATTTTCTCATCTCCGATCTCAGCAACAACCTGCTTTTTCTTAGAGGAGCAGGCAACAATCACGACCAATAATATTATAAATAAAAAAGAAAATATTCTTAGAAAGCTTTTCTGTTTTGACATTCTTTGGTTTAAATTTATTTTAGAAATATAACTAATATTATACTCAAATCGATTTTGAATATAAAGGCAAGAAAATGTAAGTGAGGGCAAATCCGGCACATCCGTCCAAAACGTTGAAATAAAAAATGGCTGGTCTATGGAAGAAAAGCTCCATAGTGAGTATTTTTGTTTAACCAAAAACCTAAATACGACTAGCCATGACAAATATAACATTATTCAGTCAAATAATTAATAAATTAAACAGGCAAGAGTTTTAAAAAAATAGTAGATAAATTAGGTACCGATAAATATAATAAAGGAATAAACAGCTGGACACATTTTGTATCAATGTTATTCATGCAATTTGCAAATTCAAATTCATTGAGCGAGATTTCAAATGGACTTCGTTTAAGTGGAGGAAATTTAAACCATTTGGGTATAACGAAGAAAGTTCCAACAAAGTCATCGTTATCATATATAAACATACATCGGGACTGGCATTTATTTCATGAATTTTTTAATAGTGTATTAAGTGAGATACAGTCGGAATGTAATTTTGGTCGAAAGAGATTTAAGATCAAACTTAAAAGAAAAATATACGCATTAGACTCAACAGTTATCAGTTTGTGTTTAAGTTTATATGATTGGGCAAAATACAGAAGCACCAAAGGAGCTGTAAAACTACACACACTACTGGATTATGACGGATGTTTGCCTATTTATGTAAATGTAACTGATGGAAAAGTCCCGGACAATAAAGCTGCCTATAAAATAACCATACCTTCAGGAAGTGTTGTTGTAGCAGACCGGGGATATGTTGATTTTAAATTGTTGAATGACTGGAATCAGTCAAAGATAAATTTTGTAGTTAGGTTAAAGGATAATATAAAAATTATTTCATACG